>JANQGB010001395.1 GCA_028277545.1 Phycisphaerae bacterium
GAACCGACCTATCGGTCAAGCGTGAATTCCGAATCCCGCGTCGACGCCTGCGCAAGCACAATGCGTCCAATCACATCGAAACGTAACGCACAAGCCGGAACATATCCATCCGGTGGCGTCAGTTTCGCGGTCGGTGTTTTGAGCAGTACAGCGCAGCGTGCTTCGCATCGCAGGCTTCCAGCCTGCACCCTTGCAATACCGTTGCGGGCCAGATGCCCGCGGTACGAAGGCGTGGCGACGTTGCGCTGTACCGCTAGTACGCTCCACCAGCGAAGACCACGTGCTGGTATCGTGCATCGGTCACCGGCCACAGCAGCACGCGGCGGCTACCCCCACACTATCGGACCACAACACCATTTCGCCGGAAGACGTGCCTGCCGGCCACCTGCTTGTTACACTCTGGTGCCGAAGCGCAGGCGGGCAGTAGTATGCTGCCTGGCCCTGCGCAAAGATAGGAGGCATCATCGTGCACCGACTCGGTCGCATTTGCCTGGGCGTGTTTGCCCTCATGCTGGCTCCGCTCCTGGGCTGCCGGGTCACGCCGGCCACCTCGTCTCCGGCACCGGGAACCGAAGAGCAATCACCAGCATCGGCCCGACAGTCGGAAACAAGCGACGCCAGGCCACGGCGTGAGACCTACACGCCTAGAACCTACCCCCTCGACGAGCGCGGCTTCTCTCCCGTGGACCGTGCCCTGGCCCAGGCCTTTGCCCGCGAGGAAGACATAGCTGACGACGGCCAGGGGTCGCTCAACCCTTATGTGCTCAAGGTCGTGTCCGCCTACCCCCTGGACGGCTCGTATCCCTATCACTGTAGCTGGAAACCCAGGGAATACGACATCTACAACGGCGTCACCCAGGACATGTGGTACCAGGGAATGGTCGTGGCCAAGGCCTACCCTGACGGATCGCGATGCAGCTACTGCTGCGGCCTCACGTTCGAGATCTTCGTCCGGGCCATGAAACTTAGAAACGTGCAGCAGGGGCTCGCCCCGGATGACTTCAACGGCATGACCTTCCACGACCTGTTCAATCTGCTGCAGCTCTGGTACATCGAAGGCGCAGGCGACAGCCCACAGCTCGGAATCGTGTCCTACGGCCTTGGGGAGGCTATCACCGATTTCGAGGATGCCCGCCCTGGTGACTTCGCCGACTACAGCACCACTCCCGCCGGCGGTCACTCGATCATCTTCATCGATTGGCTTCGTGATGATCAGGGCAGCATCATCGGAATGAAGTACTTCTCGTCCAACCTGTCCGGAACTCGCGGCGTGGGCTACGGCAGCGGCCTGTTCAGCGATTGCAACAACGGGAAGGGGATTCTCCGAAATTCTGTTCGTATCGCTCGCGTGGGCAGCATAGAAAGCTACGAACCGTTCGATCGGCTGAAGATCCCCTGCCGAAATGCCTACGCGCCGAACCAACCGGAGCAGCGGTCTCACTCGTCAAGATCGCGGCCACTGGACTGAACGACTGACCCGGCAGCGGACGTGTCACGAGCGCCGACAGCCCGGAACATTGCCAGCAGTCCGCCGGCCGGCGTACCAGTGGCACAGTTGCTCGACCGCAGCGCCCGGCCGTGCGTGTCCAACGGGGCACAACCCGCCAGCCTGCGCTTGACTTCCGTTCACTTACGCCGTCCGGGTCGGTGCGTCCGGCGGGCGCCCGCTGCGGGCGCTCACACTCCAATTCAGCTTCGCGTGATACGGCAGTGCAAGCTGCGACAGCATGGCGGCCATCAGCCTCGGGAGACAAGCTCGCGCCCGTGGCATATAGTTTGGGTGGGACGCTCTCCACAGCGGACGGCAATACGGTATGGCATACGCCTCGCTGGGCGCCGCTGGCGGGATGACGATACTCGTGCCGCCTTGGCTCTCACCCTGGCGTTGGACACTGAAGACGGATAGTATATCGGCCGAGGAGCTTTAAGACGCGGTTGCTCCTTTGAGCAGTCAGAGGCCGGGCCGGTTGTCGATACGTGAGCCAGAGCGATGGCAACGAACAGAACCTGTGGGCAGTGCAGTGTCTGCTGCAACGTCTTTCCCATCGCAGCCCAGGGTCTTCTGAAAGTGCCCTTCGAACCTTGCCGCCACCTGACGGAGCAGGGCTGCAGCATCTATGCCACTCGCCCCCAGGTCTGCCGCGAGTTCACCTGCCTGTACCTGGACAACGACCCCGAGCGCACGGAACGCCCCGACAAGTGCGGGTTGGTCGATTGGCAGACCGCCCAGGGCATAGAAGAGGAGACCTTCGCCGTGGTGACTATGTGTGACGGCAGCGTCGAATATCGGCAGTGCAGTTCGCCGACCTTGTGCGACGAACGGGCATACAAGAAGGACATGGGCTGAGCCAGATTCGCCACGCAGCACCCAGGCCACTCCTATCGAAGTGCCTCAGAACTATCGGATCGCAACGAGCCGCGAACTTCAGTTCGCGCGGACGTCCAACCGTCGATGACACAGCCTATACGCCACCGGATCGCAACGATCCGCGAACTTCAGTTCGCGCGGACGCCCGACCGTCCATGACGCAGCCCATACACGTCGACACCATGCGCCGGAATCTCTGAGGCACTACCCCAGCGTAAAACTGTCAGACGCCGCTCAACAAAGAACGGCCGGCCAGGACCCCGATGATTCGGGACTCGCCGGCCGCTTGCTGGTTCAGCCTGTTGCTTCCTATGCCATCAGTTCCTCAGCCCGCTTGACGATGCTCGCAAAGTCCAGCTTGCACTTGCAGGCGTGGGACGCCGCCGCCAGGTCCGCCCCGGACCAGTTGCGGGCCTCCGGCGCCAGGTCGGTCAACAGCTTGCGGGCCTCGTAGATTCGGCCGTCCACTTCGGCGTAGTTGACGTAGCGGGCAACAGCGTTGAGGTCCGCGTTCGTGCCCGCCGCCCGGCGACAGCTTCCGTCACAGGCGTTGCAGAAGGTCTGGTTGCTGCCGCGGACCATGTCACAGACGGCGGCCAGTTCGTCCTTGGTCAGCGGCTTGAACTTCGAGCAGGCCGTCGCGTTCTCCTTGAGCTCTTCGAGGTTCTTCATGTGCGAGCACACGCTGGCGAATCGCTCGTCGGTCCACATGGCGCTGAGCACCGCCGTAAAGGGCGACAGCCCCTTCTCCTTGAAGCTGGGGAAGATCTCCCCTATCCGCTCGCCCTGGGTGCGGCACTCCTTCATCGACACCAGTCCAATGCCCGCACTGTGGCACGCATCCAGAGCCTTGTTGAAATCGGCGTTCTCTCGAATCACGACCGGGTCGGCTCCCACCATGATGGCGTCCACCCATCCGCCCTTGGCCGCCGCGTTCAGCATGCCGATGCGCACCTCGATCGGGTCGGTGTGGGTGCTGAATCCTACGAACCGCGCCTTGCCCGACTTGCGAATCTTGTCCGCCGCCTTGATCCACTCCTTGTCGGCGAACCACTTGGCGTCTTCCAGGCCGTTGTAGTGATCAGAGTCCCCCAGGGCGTGCAGGAAGAAGAGGTCAATATAATCCGTCTTGAGTGCCTCGAGCCGGTCATCGACCATGCTGAGCATCTCTTCGGGTGTGTGCGGGATGTCCTTGGTAACCAGGAAGTAATCCTTGCGTCGCCCGTTCTTCCCGAACCACTCCGCAATGGTGCGCTCCGACGCGCCCTGCAGGTAGACCTTGGCCGTGTCCAGGTAGCGAACACCCATGGTGTCAGCGATGGTCAGGTGGCGCTGATTCTCACCGAAGCCGGCCCCTTGTCCCAGCATGGTGACCTCGACGCCGGTCTTGCCCAGCTTGCGCTTGGGCAGCACCAGTGGCTCGACCTTTGGTTCCGGCTCCGCCTCCTTCTCCTTGAGATCGGGCTTGTCCTGGCCCTTGGCCCGGGCTGGAATCGCCGCTGCCGCCGCCGCCGCCGCACCGGCACAAAGGAAACCGCGTCGCGATACCGAATCGTCATGGCTCATTGCTCTTCTCCTGCGTAGGGGCAAGGGCTCATCATTCGTGGCTCCCGGAGCCGCGCCCCGGACCGTAAGGTGCCGGCCTGTCAGCCGTCATCCAGGCCATAGGCTGTCCCGCCGTCCGGGATCGAATCCTATCATCCAAATCCGGAGCGTCGTTGTCGAGTGGCAAAAGCCCAAATACCGGGCATGAGGTAGGAAAGACGCCATATCAGACACCGCGTCTGACAGCTTTTTACTCAGTCACCCGCAACACGCGGAAACCGATGGCCTGATAGGTCAGCGATGGCGAAGCATAGTCGCGGTCAATGGTCCGAATCCAAACGCCCTGAAGCTCTACGTTGGACCACGATCCGCCGCGCAGGGCGCGGGTGTTCGTCCCGCTGTAGCGATCCTGCACCCACTCCGCCAGGTTACCGGACAGGTCGTAGAGACCATAGGAGTTCTCTGTGTCAACGGTGCTGGTAGTGCCGTCTGCCAGGAGGTTGACTCCGTCGTAGAAACCCGCGGGAGTCGTTCGCGGGGCGGAGAAATCGCCCTCAAACGGGTCGCCGCTTTCCCAGTAGTTGGCGTCGGCGTCGGTCACCAGGTCCCTGCCAAACCCGAACACGCGGTTGGCCGACGCCGTCTGATCCCAGGCCGCCGCTTTGTACCATTCGTTGTAGTCGTCGGCCGCGTCGGACCAGGGCTGAGGGTTGCCACTACCGTCGTCCATAGGCAGCCGGAATCCGCGGTAGCCCGCCACCAGTGCCTGCCGTTCAGTGTCATCCAGGTCGCGCGACTGCCAGGCAGGCTTGTCAATGGTCACGGGCCGCCAGTCGTCGAGTTCATCGGCCGGTCCCTCGTGGTAGCATCGCTCCGCCAGGCCGATCCCCTGCTCAATGGTCAGCCAGTTACAGTACTTCACCGCCCCGTACCAGGAGACGCCGCTGACCGGATGATCCTCGAAGCCCGCGGCGACAACGTAGGCGTCCGTGTCAAACGTTATCCGCTCGCTGTTGACCGCCGCGGAGAACATCCTGGTCGTTAGCGTCTCGGACCCCGAGGTTCCCGCCCCGCCGGTCTGGACCAGGTTGACGTAAACGTCACCGGAGTCCGTGTCGTGGTACATGTAGTGGCCGCGCCCGTTGCCCGGGTTCTGGTAGGCGTCGTTGAGGAAGTCGGCGAAGTCGGCGTTGGTGACTTCGAACGTCCCGATGGCGTAGGCATAACCAGGGCCGCCCGGCTGCGTGTCGGTGGCAGGGATGACCTTTTCCTCAAACGGTGAGGTCAGCGTGAGCGTCACGACCCGCTCGATCGTGGCGACACCGACCGCGGTGAACTGCACGATCGCGGTGTGCTCGCCCTGGCCAAGCGCGGAGGCGGTGACGGTGTCGATCGAGACGGTGACCTCGGCTGTGGCGCCGATCTCCCCGTCAGGTTCGAGCGTGCCACCCGCCTGCCCGACCGCATCGATCACCACCCAGGTGTCGCCCGGATCGGCCAGGGTGACCTCCCATGACAGTTGACCCTCGGTACGGTTGGTCAGCTCGAAAACCCGGTCGACTGGCGAGATCGTATCCGGCTGGCCGGTCACGCCGAAGACGTTCCATCCCGTGTAAGGCGAGACGCCCAGCGATTCGTTGACCGACAGCGTCACCGACCGTTCGTGGACCTGCCCGGTGTGTTGATTGGCGATGCTGACCGTGGCCAGATACTCGCCCTCCGTCAGCAGGCTCACTTCCTGGGCGTCGAAGCCGACGGCGACATCGGTGCTGCCTGAGGCCGTCAGGAAGCCGGAGGCCTCACTCGCCCCATTAATCTCCACCCAGGTCTGGTCGGTGGTGGCCACCCAGCCGATGGGTACATCGCCGTGATTGGTGAGCGCGTAAGTCTGCCCACCAATACCGCTCGGGTCCGCCGGAGGCTCATATGTGGCTGTAATGTCGTCCGGTGGGGTGACCGCCAGCACGTCTTCGACTGTGAGCGTAACAGATCGCGTCACCTCGGCGCCGACTCCGCTGTCGTCGACCGCAAAGGTGATGGTGGCGCCGTGCGTGCCAACCTCGAGCGCGTCGGCGTTGGAGTTGACCGTTGCCGTGACGCTCACGTGGTCCGGCTGGGGGTCCAGCGTGCCGCTGGTTGGGTCGCCGGAGAAGGTCAGCCAGTCCACGTCAGTGGTGACCGTGTAGTCCAGCGAGATCGCCAGATCGGCCGCCAATTCCAACGTGTAGGCCTGCTCCAGACCGTAGTCCTCGAAAGGCCCGCCCCACAGTCCCAGCGGCTCGAACTCCGTCTCCGGCGTCACCAGAACGGCATCGCCCACAGTCAGTTTGACTGTTCGGGTCTGGGACTTGCTGCTGGTTGCGTTCCACAGGGTGACCGTCGCGTCGTACTCTCCGGGTGGCAGCGCCTCGGCTGTTTCGTCGAGTGATACCTCCGCGGTCAGTTGTTCCCCGAAGCCCAGTTCGCCCGGCTCGAGGCCGTCGGTGTTGACGTCCAGGTTCACCCACGTGGCATCGACGCTGAGGGTGTAGCTGACCGTCGTCTCCGAGTTGTTCGTGATGGTGTACTGCTGCGTGTCCGGCGGATACGGTCCACGGAACGACTGGGCCAGTTCCAGGCCGGTCGACGGAGTGAAATCCAGCGGTTCGGTCAGCACGAGGAGCACCGATCTAGTGGTCACCGTGCCTGTGGTCAGGTCGGTGAAGGTGATGGTAGCGCTGTGCCCCCGCGTGGACTGCGCGATCCGGAAGCCGACGTCATCCCAGGCTCCACCCCGGTCGGCTGTCTCGAAGCCGGAGTTGGTCAGCAGCGACGACGCCTCGTCGTCGTTGAAGCTGCCCCCGCGCAGGCTCCGGTCCTGGCCGGTTGCGGCGTGGTTCTCGGCCCACTCTGCGACGTTGCCGGTCATGTCGTACAGGCCGTAGGCGTTGTCCGTATCGCTGGTTGAGGTTTCATCGTCCGCCAGCAGGTTGGCGCCGTCGAAGAAGCCCGCCGGCGTCGTGCCCTCATCATCCGGGTCTCCGCTGGCCAGGTAGTTCGCGTCGGCGCCGCTCAGCGTATCCCTTCCGAAGCCATACTCATGGTTCGTCGCAGCGGTCTGATTCCACGCCGCCGCTTTGTACCACTCGTTGTACGCCGCCGCCGGCCCGATCCCGGCATCCATCGGCAGGCGGTATCCGCAGTAGTCTTCGAGCAAGGCCTCCGGGATGGCTGTGACCAGGCCCCAGTCGGCGTCATCCGTCCCTTCCGTGTAGGACAACAACCCCGGCGCCATGCCCTCATATAGTGACAGCCAGTTGCAGTACTTTGCTGCCCCGTACCAGGTGACGCCGACCACCGGGTGACCGGCCAGTTCCGCCAGCACGTCGTAGTCGTCCTCCGCGCTGTCGTACGAGATGGCGCCGCCCAGGCCGGCTGAGAAGAGCAGCGTGCCCAGGCCGTCCGTTCCGGCGTCCCCCTGTTGCGCTGAGTGTATGTACACGTCCCCGGAATCGACGTCGTGATACATGTACTGCCCGCGTTCGTTGTCCGTGTTGGCCAGCGAGTCGTTCAGGAACGCGGCGAACAGGAAATTCGAGATCTCCTGCGTGCCGATCCGGTAGTCGTAGTCCGGGCCGCTCGGCTGGGCATCGTCGCCCGGTACGAGTGCCATACTGACGAACGGAGCGGACGGCTCGGTGAGCGACAGCGCGGTCTCATTAAGCGACACGGTGACCTGCACAGCACCGTCAGGCGGCGCCACGCCCGAGGCAGACGATGCGCTGTCCACCTCCAGCCAGTCCGCGTCAGTGGTCACGCTCCATTCGTGGGCGATTGATGCGGGCCCAGCGGCCTGCAGCGTGTACGTCTTCTCCGACGCCGGTGTCAGCGGGCCGCCTACGGGCCCACGTGCCAGGAAGTCATCCGGCGGAGTGATCTGGAGGGTCGTAACCGGGACCAGCGACTGCAGCACCCTGAACCCCACAGATGGCCCCGCGTCAGTGGCTGCTACTGATTGCCGATCGTCGTTTCGGAGGTGCGACCCCACGGCACCGATATAGGCACTGCCGCCGCGCGTGCCCCGCGTGCCCGCACTGGTCCCATGGTCCTGCACCCACTCCGCGGCGTTGTCGCACAGGTCGTAGAGTCCGTAGCCGTTGCCGGTGTCG
>JANQGB010001455.1 GCA_028277545.1 Phycisphaerae bacterium
TGGCATGGGCGATGTTTCCAGGAGAATCTGCAACGCGGCGTCGGCATCCCCGCCGGCCAGCGCCTGGGCGAAGCCCTGAACGTTATTGCCTGCCGGGCATATGCGGCCGGGTGTGTCCGGCTCCGTGCATGGAGGCCTGCAACCGCGTGCAGTACGACGAGGGCGTCAACATCCGAGAGTTGGAGCGTTACGCGGCCGACCACGGTGAGTGGCCTGATCCGGTTAAGCCCACCCGTGAGGAAGAGGTAGCGGTGGTGGGCTCGGGACCGGCCGGGCTGAGCGTGACCTATCACCTGGCCAGGATGGGCTACCCGGTAACGATGATCGAGGCGGACTCCGAGTTGGGCGGGGTGATGCGGACGGGCATTCCCACCTACCGCCTGCCGCGGGACGTTCTGGATCGGGAGATCGACTTTGTCACCTCTCACGGCGTCAAGGTGCAGACTGGCCGGCGGATAGGCCGAAGCGAGTTGGTCGAGCTGACCCAGAAGTTTGCCGCGGTATTCGTAGCCACCGGGTTGCAGGAACTGCGGGCCCTGAACATGGAGGGCCTGTCCAGAAACGTCGTGATTCAGGGGATCGAGTTCCTCGACAAGGTCCGCAAGAACGAGCAGGACTCCCTGGCAGGGAAACAGGTAGTAGTCGCGGGCGGTGGCAACACCGCCATGGACGCCGCCAGGTCGGCACTGCGTATCGGTGCGGAGTCGGTCCGCGTGGTGTACCGGCGCACGCGGGCGGAGATGCCCGCCATAGATGAGGAAATCGAGGAGGCACTGGAAGAAGGGATCATCCTGGACGAGTTGGTTGCCCCTACGCGGCTGCAACAGAACGGCGCGGGCCCGACGCTGACCTGCCAGAAGATGAAACTCGGCGAGCCGGACGCTTCCGGCCGTCCGCGCCCGGTCCCCATGGAGGGCCCCGACGCAGAATACGAAGTGCGCTGTGACCTGGTGATCCTCGCCCTGGGACAGTCGGCCGACCTGTCCATCCTTCCGGAGGGTGCGGAGGTCAGGGACGAAGGACAGCTCATCGGCTTGACCGGAGCGCCGGTCTTCGCGGGGGGCGACTTCGCCACCAACGACGGCACCGTGACCGCGGCCATTGGCAACGGACGCCGGGCGGCGCTGCACATCCACCGCACGCTGACCGGCGAGGATCTGTTTCCGCCGGCGCCCGAACCGGTGGCCGGCGCCGACAAGATCACCATGCACGTATTCAGCAGGGCCCCGCGACTCGAGGGCGCGACCACCGCGCCCCTGGAACGGCGAACCACGTTCGAAGAAGTCCGTATGGGGCTGCAGAGTGACGACGACGTGTCGCAGGCTCAGGCGGAGGCGGAACGCTGCTTCAGTTGCGGCGTGTGCAACTCGTGCGACAGGTGCCTGACCTACTGCCCCGAGGGCATTCTCCTCCGCGAAGACAACGGATACCGCTTCGACTACGACTACTGCAAAGGCTGCGGCGTTTGCGCGGTGCAGTGCCCGCGCGGCGTGATCTACATGGCGGAGCTATAAAGAACATAGGGACCACCGGAACCGAAGCACTGGGCGGCGCCGAACAGATTGACGTACGCGACTGGTCGGGGATCGCTGAAAGCTGAGAGCTGATATGGCACGTACACTGGTCACTGGGAACCATGCAGCCGGCCGTACCCTGGCCTTGGCCGGCGAGGCTAATCGAGAGGCCCTGGGCTGCGCTGCCGGGGCGTATCCGATCACGCCGCAGACCGAGATCATCGAATACCTGCGTGGTTTCGAGTTCGCCAAGGGGCGGGTGGTACCGGTCGAGTCCGAGCACAGCGCCATGGGCGTGTGCATTGGGGCGTCATTGGCCGGGGCACGATCCTTCACCGCAAGCTCCTCCAACGGCTTGTCCTACATGACGGAGAACGTCTTCGCCGCCGGCTACTACCGGCTGCCGATCGTGATGATCGCCGTGAACCGCACGCTGGGCCCGCCCTGGAATATCTGGGTTGACCAAGGCGACAGCCTGGCTCTTCGCGACGCGGCGTGGACTCAATGGTACACCGCCTCGCACCAGGACCTGGTTGACACCATTCTCATCGCCTTCCGCGTGGCCGAGGATCCGCGGGTTCTGTTGCCGGCCATGGTGGCCATGGACGGATTCGTCTGTTCACACACCCTGATGGTGGTCGATCTGCCCGAGCAGGAAATGGTGGACAAGTATCTGCGACCCTGTAATGTCCCTCACCGCTTGCGCGGCGATCACCCGGCCACGGTGGGCGGACTGACCTGGCCGCGAGAGACCGAGCACCATCGCCGCGAAATACAGGACGCGATGGAGCAGGTCCCCACCGTGCTGGCCGAGGCTCTGGACGATTTCGAGAAGGTCTTCAGGCGGCGACCGCACGGGGCGCTGTCGGCCGAACGGACCGAAGACGCCGACACTGTCCTGGTGGCCTGCAACACGATGGCCCGCACACTCCGCCGAGTGGTCAACGCCCGACGCGAGAAGGGCGAGAAGATCGGCATGATCAAGACCAAGATGTTCCGGCCCTTCCCGCGCGAGGAATTTATCCAGGCAATCGGATCGGCCAAGAAGATCGGCATCCTGGACCGCAATCACTCGCCCGGCTCGGGGGGCATCTTCTGGAACGAAATCGCGGCCAGCCTTCAGGGCCGGTCGGACCTGATGGTGCAGGACTACCTGATCGGGTTGGGCGGCGGCGACGTTACGCCGAAGATAATCGAGACTGTGGTCGACGACCTGGCGTCGCGCAGCAAAGCGGTCGAGCCGATCTGGAAAGAGGTGGCGGCATGAGCACGACGACCGCAACCGCCGAAGCGAATCAGTACGTCAATTGCGACGGGATC
>JANQGB010001515.1 GCA_028277545.1 Phycisphaerae bacterium
AGGAAATGGGCTCGCGGAGAGGGGACGCCCATTTCCTTGAACAGATCCCAGGCCAGCTTCGAGCGGATGATCGAAACGTCATTGTGCTCGCCGTTGAGGTTGAACTTCTCCAGCCCGTGGAACTCGCGCCCGGGCGCAAACCTGTTGAAGCTGAGCTTCCACGACTTCTTGATCGAGCTGCGCGAAGTGTTGCCTCGCGGGCGAATGCCAACGTCGCCGATGGTCTCGTCAATGACGGAGTTGACCACCTGCACCGTGCAGGGCTTGTATATATCGCTGTAAGGGTCGTCCAGGCAGTCCTGCAGATCGGCGGGGCTCATGGTGACGTAGACGTAGGTGAGTACGCCGTCCAGGAAGATGGTGGCTTCGGCATCGTCGTAGCCACTGTCGCCGGACGGAGGCGGCGTCACCGCCTGCACCGGCAAGACGGACAGCGCACCGAGCAACGCCGCGCAGGTTGACAGTGCCCAGCCGGGCCGCCGTATGGCAGGTGAGTCGTGCTCTATTGGCATGTGCCTTCTGTTCCTCGTCATGCACCCCCGCCAGCAGGTCGCAGAAGAACGTGTGGCATGGGCTTCCAGCCCGTGCTCTTGCACCGGCGGGATGCCGATTCCACATCAAACAACCCGACAGGGCCCATCCTGCGGACCGATCTACGCCCTGTATCAGTCGTTCCGTGGCCCGATCCCCGAACGCCAGGGTCCGCTCTGCGGACCGATTCCAGGGCGAGCGTCATCACGAGACCAGTGTCGCACAGCAACCCCGCACTGCCTGAACGTCGGCACCTACCCTTCGACCCGCGTCCCGCCGGTCACTCACGGCCTGGCGCTAGGCCCGGCATTTATGCCGGGTTTAGCAGGCCACCCAATGTCACTGAGCCCGCTTCCAGCGGGCTTCTCGTGGCGGGGGTCTACCCAGCGGCTATTATAGCCGGGGCCGCACGAACGATCGTATTACCCCCCGCGGGATAAGCACGCTGTTTGAGAATCTGTCCCGCAACGAGACTCCGGCTTCTCTCATGCCCGTAGCCGACTTTGCCGCTTGTGGCTCTCTTCTCCCAATGTCTGAAGACCACCATCGAGAACCCCGCTAAACCGGGGTAGCGCGTGCCGTGCGGCCGATCGTCAACCCGGCATGAATGCCGGGCCTGGCGCGCTTGCGTCGACCTCAACGCTGAATCGCATCGCCTCCCAAGCGATGCTACAGACCGCTAGGGTCCGTTCCGCAAACCGACTCCCGGATAGGCGCGCTTACGGGTCCCGTTGCGCACAGCCCGCTACGTTCCGCTCCGCGGGCCGTTCAATCTCTCTCATTATAGCAAACCGCCCCCTGGCCCCCAAAGACACGCCGATAGCTTCTGGCCGATATGGCAGGCAAAAAACCCGCCCGCAACGCCGGGAGTGCCGGGTCGCGGGCGGGTGGTATGAGCCAGACTCAACTTCTAGCCCGGGTCAAGGGCCCGGGTCTACGGGCAGCTCGGCAGGCTGTTGCCGAAGCGCGCCTTGATGGCCGAGAAATCAATCGAGTTGATGATTCCGTCGGCGTTGGGGTCCCAGATGAAGTTCAGCGAATCGGTCGACGTGCCGAAGCGGGCCTTGATGGCCGACGAATCGACCGTGTTGACGATGCCGTCCCGATTCACGTCACCCTCGTGGGCGATCACCGCCCAGCTCGCCTCGATGCCATCGATGGTCACCGTGCAACATGTCGCGTCAGCCAGCGGCGGATCGATGGTCACCTCCACGAACGTTCCGTCCGAGGTGGCCGGGTAGGGCACCGGCCCGTCACCGCAATCGATGGCCACCGAAACCGCCCGGGCGCCCGGCGCCGGATCGGAGACGGTCATCACCAGGTCGCCGATGCGGGCCAGCCGCGGGTCAGGCCCCAGCTCGTTGGACTTGCCCGGCGTGTCCTCGGCCAGCACCAGGCAGTGCTCTTCCAGGGGTATGCCGGGAGGATTACCGTGCTCGACGCAGCTCTGCAGGCTGGGATACTGCGGATCGAAGGCGCCGATCGACCACGTGCCGGCGTCGCCGTTGCGGTAGACCTGGCCCGGCGAACCGAAGAGGTCCGGACCGACCGTCTCGGCACAGTAGAAGTTGTTGCCGCCGGCCGGATCGTCGACCAGGGCGATGCAGTCGATCACGCCCGCCCAGGGCACCACGTCCAGCGTGCCGTCATCGTCGGCGTCAAGATCGTCGCCGACCGCGCCGGTGAACCCGAAGACCAGCAAGTGCGTTACGTTGTCGCTGTTCTCGAAGTTCAGTTCGTTGTCCGCACTGGAGAGCACCATCTCGGCACTTGCCAGCGAGTCGAGCGTGAAGGTGTCTTCGACAACCAGGTAGCCCCCGTCAGCGGGAACCACCTCGGTGGCCAGACTGACGGCGGTTTCGATCACGCCGTCTCCGCCGGGACCGTCGCCGATGACGACGTAGGCCAGCCCGTACATCGAAGTGGACGACTGTCCGAAGACCTCGAAGTACTCGTTGTCGTCGCTGCCCGGCTGGTCCACTCTGATCTCGTTAATCACCAGCGGATCGCCGGTGCAACCCGGAGCGGTCAAGGTGCAGTCCGGATCATCGCCATCGAAGTCACCGCCGGCCGTGGTGCACTCGCAGTCGGTCATGATCGCAGTAGCGCCGTACGGCAGACAGCAGCAGCCCGTGTTCGGATCGGGCGTGCAGGACACGGTCTCGCAGGTTTCGCCCGTGTTCCAGGTGCCGCACAGGAAGCCGCAATCCACCTCGGTGAGCATCACGCACTCACCGCGGGGCAGGCAGCAGGCCGCCAGCGGATCGGGACAGGTGATGTCCGCGCAAAGCTCCTCGGGGAACCAGGTGCCGTCGGCGCACTGGTCGGCTGACAGGCCGTCCTGGCAGGCGCCACCCAGCGCGGGACAACAGGCTCCCGTGGTGCACGGGTTCGGGTCGCAGACAGTGTCGTTGCCCTGGTAGACACCGCCGGCATCCTGGCAATCGACGAAGGTCTCTATCGTGCAAGTGCCGCCGACGCAGCAGGCGCCGGTTGGCGGGTCCACGCACACGCCGATGTCGGCCGTGCTCCGCGGCTGGAGCTGGTAACCGGAGTCCGGCGGGTCGTTGCCGAAGTTGGTGAACTGGCCGACGTTACCGGTGATGGAGACGTAGCCTGACGGTATGGTCGTGCCGACCAGGTCCAGGCTGGACGTGGAGACCCGGACCTCAGCCACCGTTACGCTGCCGTCGTTCGTCACGTTGTAGTTCGAACCGCCCTCGAACGTGCCGCCGGCGTCCTCGAAGATCACGCACTCCAGGGTGGCCAGTGTGCTCTCCCGCGACTCGGCCAGCGGGTGGCCGTCCTGGAGATCGTCTACCGTCAGCAGTTCCGGATCCGGAATGGTAGTGCCGGTGGCGATGATATCGACCTCCAGCGGCAGGTCGAACGAGCTGTCCGTCAGCTCCAGCAGGCCGGAGAACTCCGCGATGGTGCCGGAGATGTCGATCAGGTCACCCTCGGACACGCCCAAGGGGACGATCACTGACACTGAATCACCGAATACGGTAATCGCGCCGCTGTCGTCCTGAATCTGGAAACTGGCGTTCGGCGGGTTGACCAGGCTCACCGTGTTGGTGACCACCACGTCACAGGTCTTGACGCCGACCAGCGTGCCCATGGCCCGTGCTTCGGCCAGTGTGATGCAGCCGCCGTCGTCGCAGAGGCCCATGCTGCAGTCGGTGCCCAGGCCCTGGAAGAAGGCGCCCTCATCGGCACAGTCCTGCGGGGTCAGCATGGAACAGTCCGTGTCGTCGCAGCAGGCGCCGACCTCGGCGTTGGACTCGCCGGCGGTACCCAGACGGGTCTCGGTCCAGTCGAACCCGTTGGGGATCTTCTGCAGGAATACCGGCGGGAAACTCAGGTCATCGACCGTGATGTCCGGCAGGGTCACGGTGCCCGCGGTGCTGCCGCAGGGGTCGACGACGTCGAACGATCCCTCGTAGGAAATCAACTCGACCGGTGTGGTGCCGTCGCAGAGCACCATGCCGTCGGGGGCGCCGTTCTGGATGTTGTCGAACTCGTCAGCGAAGACGACGTCGGCGCTGGCCACGAACGGGCTGCCGATGACCAGGAAGCGGTCTGCCGGAATAGTGACGCCCGTCAGGTCGATCGTGTTGTACACCGCACCGCCGTTGCCGTTGTAGAACTCGAGCGTCCAGCCGCTCAGGTCGAAGTTCGGCGGTCCGATCAGCTCGACGAATTCCATGTAGTCACGGTTGTCGGTGTCGTAGTCGATCTCGTTGATGACCACCTCGGTCGGATCGTCGCAGGTGACGCTGTCGCAGGTGCTCAGATCGCCGAAGTAGGGGCCGCCCAGGCCGTCGCACTCGCACTCGGTGACGTCGAAGCAGTCGCCGAACGCCGTGCAGCAGCCGCCGGTGGTCTGGACAGTGCAGGTAACGTCGCCACACTCCATGCCGCTGTTCCACGTGCCACAGGCTTCCTCGCAGGCCGAGGAAGTCAGCTCCTGGCAGGTGCCATCCGGCAGGCAGCAGGCGAAGAAGCAGGGAGCGAAGGTGGGATCGGTCTCCAGCCAGGTGGGCACCCAACCGGGGCTGCCCCAGTTGCCCTGCCCCAGTGACTCGTGGACGCCGGCGCCGTAATAATCGCCGCCGATACCGCTGAGATACCAGGCCAACGCCGAAAGGCTGGCGTCGCCGTCATTGTCCATCGAGTTGATGGGCGGGGCGAACGGCGGAATGACCAGCCCGGCGGGGTTCACGGCCAGGCTGCGACCGTCCTCGAACGAGTTGGCAAACCAGAAGCCGCTGCCCTCGATGATCCAGATGGCGTCGAGCAGCACGCGGGTGCCCTCTTCGTCGGCGTAGAGCGCGACGAGCGAGTTGGCCCTGGTGATGCCCTCCCAGGCGTTGGTATCCACCCGGATGATGTCATCCTCCTGCAGGCTCCAGTCGCACCTGAATTCCTCATCCTGCCCGGGGGTGCCCTTGGGGGCGAGAATCTTCATCTCGCCGGGGTCGATGGTCTTGGCGGGCAGCTCGGCGAAGTTACCGGTGAGCTCCGGCGTCGCGGAGTCGTCGAGCAGGTTGCCGGCCAGTGCGAACAGGGTGACCGTTGAATCGCCGTGATTGTAGACCTCGATGTACTCGTGAACGGTGTCGGTGCCGAAGGGGATGTGCATCACCTCGGTCATGACCACGGTGTCATCCTGCACGCAAAGGTGGTGGATGGCCGTGTTGGCCGAAACGTCGCCGTTCGAATCCTCGACCGCGAACTCGAAAGACGCCGTGTCGCGGTAGGTGGCCGACGGCGGGTCGTAAGTGAGTGTGTGGCCGGCCACTACGGTGTAGTCGCTGACCAGGGGCGACGCGATCGGCGTGCCGTTGTCAGACAGCGTGCCGTCTGCGGCCGGCAGGCCCGGAACCTTGATGATGAAGTCGTAAGATGGCGTCCCACCGGTGGCACCCAGCGCCACAACCGTGCCGCTGGCGTTTGCCTGCATCAGCGTCGCGCCGCCGACCGCCTCGACAGCCCCGTTTTCGCTCCCGGGAGAGGACAGGAGGTCGTTAGCATCACCCAGCTCGATGGCCAGGCCGAAGTTGTCCTGCGTCTGCCAATCGCCGGTGCTGTCAGTGTCCACACCGTTGGGGATGCGGGAGGCGGTGTCCCAGGGGAATCCCGCCGGGTTCGGACCCAGGACCGGGGCGCCGAAGTAGGTGTGGTCGCCGTCGCCGTTGTCCACCGTGGCTACCACGTCAGTAACCGGGTTGGCCGTGATGGCGTCCACGGATGCCTGGGTCAGTTCGTCCGGATCTTCGACGGTGTACTCGATGTCAGACGTCGCCACGATGGCAAT
>JANQGB010001194.1 GCA_028277545.1 Phycisphaerae bacterium
ATAGCGCCGTGTCGCAGTCGGTCGACACAGATCGCCCCGCAGCGCTCGTCCAGAAGCTGGTAGTAGACATCCGCCCTATCACGCAGTTGTCGGCCCGTGCTGACTTCCATCAGCTTGACAATCTCCGCGTCGGCTTCCGTTACCTCG
Source organism: Phycisphaerae bacterium (assembly GCA_028277545.1). Taxonomy (GTDB): domain Bacteria; phylum Planctomycetota; class Phycisphaerae; order UBA1845; family UBA1845; genus JANQGB01. The sequence goes on from JANQGB010001194.1 coordinate 148, forward strand.
TCTATCACGGCCAGGGACGCCAGCAGCACTGATCGGGCTCGCCCGACCGGCTCGTCAACCGGGTCGTAGTCGCCAGGCGAGAGCTGCACCTGGTCCGCGAACCGACCTCTGTTACGTCGAACGAGCTCATCGAGAAATCGAACGGCCACATTGCGGTGCTGGTAGTCGGGGTGGCCCAGCGAAACGCGGCCCAAGTGCAGGTTATGGCTCGACTTGCCGTCGTAGTTGACAGAGGCGTGGAACGGATCGGTCGCGTCGGCGGCGAAGTGGGCCAGGTAAGCTGCCTGGCGAATAATCTGTGCCCGGTCCCCGGCGCGAAACGCTTCCACCAACTCGTCATACAGCTCTGCGATCGCCCAGGGCAGGGTCCCGTTGCCGCCACGTTTGTCGAGGCGACTGTAGAGGCGTTTGGCATCGGCCTTGACGGTGGGGAAGTTGCGGCCTGCTGCAAGCCGGGCCTCGCGGGAGGAGTCCGCGGCGGCGACATCGATCGCCGCCCGATGCCACGAGCGGCGATCCCGCATCCGCCCATCGCGCAGCCACACGGTGTCCGGCTCCACGACTCTCTCTTGCAGATCAGCCAGATGTTCGCGAAACAGGCCGGCCAGTGGCTCGGGCAGCAGTTCGACGCTGGAACGAACCACGATTCGCTGAGCGTCGGGGCCGATGGCGGAGGCCACAGACGTACTCGCCGCCACGACAATCAGTGGCAGCGCTAACCAGCCCAGATGTCTGGATATCATGCCTCACCTCCTGATGGCTGCGACAGGGTGGATTGGAAACCGTCCGTGCGTATAGGCGTATCGGAGAAGTATACCCGTTCATCCCTCAAGATGAAAGTGACAGTGGACAGGCGCGCGACGAATTGTGCCGACGCCTGAGGAGGGCTGTTCCGGCGTTGCCGCGTGGCACTCGGGCGGAGGAACCTCCTGTCCGCGCGCCCCGGCAGTACTGGTCTGGCTGGTCAAGTGTACCGTACAATCACGGCCAGAATAGTCGCCAGACCAGAGAGTCCAGGAGGCGGACAGCACTACGATGAGCACGCTGATAGCCGATACGACGGTCGTGACGGTCCGTGGCGCGGAACCCGTGGTGTTGTCTCACCATGACCTGTACCTGGCCGGCGGTGTGATTCATAATGTGACACCTGTTGGCGCGGCCTCACCCGCCACACCTGACGAGACCCTCGATGGCCGCAATTACGTGGTCATCCCCGGCCTGATCAACACCCATCATCACCTCTACCAGTCGCTGACCCGCGGCCTGCCAGCGGCCCAGAACGCCCCGCTATTCGGCTGGCTGACCGAACTCTACACCCGCTGGCGACGAATGGACTACGAGACTGTCAAGCTGGCGGCCTCGGTCAGTCTGGCTGAACTACTGTTATCCGGTTGCACCACGACCAGCGACCACTTCTACATGCTCCCACCGGGCTCAG
>JANQGB010000206.1 GCA_028277545.1 Phycisphaerae bacterium
ATCTCGCCGGAGAGTCCTCGCTCCTTGGCCTGGGCCACCACCTCGCCCAGCTTGGCCTCGTCGCGGGCGCAGGCCACAACGCGAGCACCATGCCCGGCCAGATCCAGGCAGATCGCCCGGCCGATGCCCCGGCTTCCCCCCGTTACTATGGCAACTTCACCTTTGAGCATGGTCACCGCGTCCTTTCTCTCCGGTTAAGCTCCCGCAAGAGCGGCCCATTCTGACTCGGCACCTTCCACACTACTGATGTTGACCGCCGCAACCTTACGGTTGATCTTTCGCATCAATCCGGTCAGCACCCTCCCGGGACCGACCTCCACGAAGCGATCGTACCCGTCGGCAATCAGCCGCTCGATCGAGTCCGCCCACATTACCGCACTGGTAACCTGCTGCTGCAGCCAGTCCCGGATCGACGCGGCGTCGCCATGGTACTCCGCGTTCACGTTGGCGACTACCGGCACGACCGGCCGGCTGAACCGGGTCGAGCCCAGCGCCTCGCCGAGCTTATCGCCGGCCGGCTTCATGAACGGCGAATGAAAGGCCCCCGCAACCTTCAACCCCACCGCGCGGCAGCCGAACTCCGAGGCGACTTCCAGGGCCCGCTCGCAGGCCTCTACCGCGCCCGACACAACAATCTGCCCCGGACAATTGAAGTTGGCCGGCACCAGCACCTGCCCTTGGGCGGCCTTCTCGCACAGCTCTTCGACCTTGGCGCGATCCGCCCCCACAACCGACACCATCGAGCTGGCACTGGCCACCGAAGCCTGCTGCATCAGCTCGCCCCGCCGAGCCACCAGGCGCAACGCGTCCTCGAAGCCCACGGCCCCAGCCACGTGCAGAGCCGTGTACTCGCCCAGGCTCAGACCGGCCGCGGCTCCCAAGACGGACTCAGGCAGGCCTCTTTCAAGCAGCGCCTCCCAGACCGCCACGCTCGTCACGAAGATTGCCGGCTGCTGGATATCCGTACGGGCCAGTTCTTCCGCCGGCCCCTCGAAGCAGAGCTTGGACAGCGGAAAGCCCAGGATCTCGTCCGCGGCTGCGTAAACCGTTGCTGCTCGCGGGCTGCCCTCGCAGAAGTCCCGCCCCATCCCAGGCGACTGAGCCCCTTGCCCGGGAAAGATAATTGCAGTCTTGCCCATTTAGCTTTGACCTTGAGTCATGGAGTTCGCACAGCACACGCCTGCGGGCGACGCCCCATCGGCTCCGCGCCGCAGTCTTCGTGTGCCGGCATGTGTCTCGTCGACTGCTGCTCCGGCAGGGCCCTCTGGCGTGCACCGCCCGCGCCTACATGCGGAACAACGCCGACGCCCAGCTCACCCCCGCGCCGAACCCGACCAGCAGGATCAGGTCATCCGATTTCAGCTTTCCAGCCCGGCGCGCCTCATCCAGGGCCAGGGCAACCGACGCCGCCGAGGTGTTTCCGTAACGGTCTATGTTGACGGCCACCTTCTCCCGCGGCAGCCCGAGTCGCTTCCGGCCTGATTCGATAATTCTCAGGTTCGACTGATGAGGGATCACCAGCTTCAGGTCGTCCGGCTGAATGCCAGTCTTCTCCAGTGCCCGGTCGGTCAGCTCCTCCATCTTGAGCACCGCAAAGCGGAACAGTTCCCTGCCGTTCATACGCATGGTGTGCAATCGCTCGGCCACCGTACGTTCCGACGCCGGCTCGCGTGAGCCGCCGGCCGGCACCCACACCGCCTTGGCCTTCGAGCCGTCGGCACCCATCTCGTGGTAGAGGATGCCGCGCTCCTGGTCCGGCGATTTGGTAAGAATCGTCGCCCCTGCGCCGTCGCCGAAGAGAATGCACGTGGCCCGCTCTTCGTAGTTCGTGATTCGGGTCAGCGTCTCCGCCCCCACCACCAGCACGTTCCTGGCGGTACCACTCTCGATCAGGGTGCCACCTATGATCAGGCCGTAGACGAACCCGGCGCAGGCGGACTGAACGTCGAAGGCCGCCGCGCCCCTGTCGCTGACGCCTAGAGCATCCTGCAGCCAGCACGCCGTAGCGGGTACCGGAGTGTCCGGTGTGGCGGTGCA
>JANQGB010000891.1 GCA_028277545.1 Phycisphaerae bacterium
TTTTCCTTGAACAGCTCCTGGCTGCCGTGCCAGTCACGTTCCTCGACCAGGGCAGCGCCCGGCCCGGTGAATCTCACCACGATGTCCAACGGCTCGGCGCCGCTGCGCATAATCCCGAAGCAATCCTCGAAGTGCGTCTGGAGCCGGAAGTCGGCGGGGCGCTCGAAGGTCTCGGTCGTGGCGGCCACGCTGGCGATTCGGGGCACCTTGAACAGTCGTATGTCGTCAACCCGGTCAGACCTGCCCACCAGGAACAGATCGCCCTCGTAATAGACCAGGCCGTAGGGATCGCAGAGCGTGGCGTACTCCGCGCCTCGCCACACGGAGCAGTAGGTCATCTCCACACACCGCTCGGCGCGGGCGGCGTCGGCCAGGACACGGACCTTCTCCGCATGAGTCGAGTAATCGGTCACCCCGATCCGCCGGACGTAGAGGGTCTCGTCCAGTTCGGAGAAATATTCCAGGGCCTTCTCGGGCACCAACCGGCGGACGTTCTCCAGCACGCTTCGCAGCCCCTCAGCGAAGTGAGTGCCCGCCAGCGGCATGAACAGCTTCTCGGCCAGGTGCAGCGAGACCGCCTCGGTCAGGCTGAGAACCAGGGGGCCGGTCCGGAAGAAGTCGTGGGGCATACGCCAGAAACGCTTGCCGTAGTCGTCCGTCTCGTGTTCGAGCGGGAAGCCCAGCTCTTCCAGGACCTCAAAATCCCACTGGATGGTCCGCTCCGTCACGCCAAACTCGTCGGCCAGTTGCCGCAGCGGGATGCCCTCTCCCCGGGTCTGCAGCATCTTGAGCAGATTCCACTGTCGCAGGATAACTTCGCCGCGTGCCATGCTGTCGTCTCCAGTGTCACTGAACTCGCCAGCATCGATGATAGCCGGTCCGCGAAAGATGTGACAAGAAAAAAGCACCGCCCCGACCTAACCTGTCGTACCCTCGGCGTACAATCGGCTTACAGGTGGCGAGACGAGACGGCGGCCACCAAGTCTGATGTTGTGGCTCAGGGCCTCCCCGGTGCATCAGCCAGCGTGTGGGATGACAAGGAGTTCGCGGACGCCTCGCCTGCCGGAACCGGTGCTATGGCGAGAAACTCGCGGAGAACGTCGATGAGGTCAAGCCGAGACGAACGGTACGTCAGAGGTAGCATCAACTCGGAGGCATGCTGGGCAGCGCTTCGGCGGGCTCACAAGTTCTGCGCGCATGGGGTTTAGAGGAAGGCTAACTGATGCTCCAGCCCGTAGCTATCCAACCGGACCGCGTACGCCAGTTGCTCGATGCGCCAAGCTGGTGCATGCAGCAGAAGTATGACGGCGTGCGCTGCCAGATCACGTGCCGGGACGGGCGCATCGCTGCGGCGAGCCGGGTGGGGTCACCGATCGACATCGGCGACTTGATTGACGAGTTCCCGACCGACCGCGGCGATTACGTGTTGGACGGCGAGGTCTGCCAGCCGCCGGCCTCGAACAGTCCGCAGTCGGTCTACTTCCCGTTCGACGAACTGAGCGCCCCGCACTCTCCGTACGAGCAACGCCTCAGCCGCGCGGCGCAGATTGTCCAGCAGTGCGACTCGCCGCGGATACGCAAGGTACGCACTTGGCGCACCTCCAAGCACAAGATGGCGACACTACGACGGCTACACGACCAGCGTGCAGAGGGCGCGATCTTCCGGGCCCTCGCCGAGCCATACTACCCAGGCCGGGATGACAACGTCGCTTGTCGCTTCGATTTCCGGAACCGCTGTGAAGTCGTAGTCATTGGCCTGCAGGTCGGGGAGCGGGCTATTCGTCTGGGGCAATACGACGCCCAACGTATGCTTGTCGAGGTCGGCCAGGCCGTTCTGCCCGGAACCGGGCCCGACTCCCCTTGGCGGCAGGTCAGCGTGGCTCTTGAGAAGTACGGTCCGGGCAAGTGCGTAGCGGAGATCGAGTATCGCAGCGTGACGGCGACGGGGGAACTGGTGGCGTGTCGCTTCGTGAGGATTCGTCAGGACAAGCGGCCGACGCCGGTCGACTGCCCTAACTCACCGCATCGTCAGCAGCGCGGCGGTGAACCGGGGTCGTGGCCGCTCGCCTCCGGCGGAGACGAACGATATCAGGCCGCCGAATCGCGGGTAGACGGCATGCAGC
>JANQGB010000338.1 GCA_028277545.1 Phycisphaerae bacterium
CCGCAGTATCTCCCCCCCAAGCCTACGCCGGCAGTCCAACCATCACCGTCTGGTATGGCCATGAGCAGCACTTCGGGCAGTTGGGCAATCCGCAGCAATGGATCAACATCCTGGGCAGTGTGAGCCCCCCGCAAGACATCGCCTCGCTTACCTACACGCTCAATGCTGGACCGCCTCTTCCGCTCTCGATCGGGCCGGACTCGCGACGGCTGCTGTCACCCGGCGATTTCAACGTGGAAATCGACATCAACTACCTGGTAGACGGCCAGAACCTGGTTGCGATTACCGCCCTGGATAACGCGGGAGCAAGCACGACCGAGACGGTCACCGCCTACTACACGGCCGGAACGGTCTGGCCTGAGGATTACGCCGTCGATTGGAGCACCGTAACCAACATCCAGGACGTCGCCCAGGTAACGGACGGTTTGTGGGCAATCGAGGGTGACGCGATTCGGCCCGTGGTTACCGGGTACGACCGGGCCGTGGCTGTGGGGGATATCACCTGGGATGACTACGAGGCCAAGGCCCTCATCACACTGCACGGAGCCGGCCGGTCGGGTGCGGCCGGTTCACGCAGCGAAGGCGGCTACGGCCTGTGGCTGCGCTGGCCCGGGCACTCGGCCTGGGATGACGCCCAGCCTCGCTGGGGCTGGCACCCGTCCGGGGCCAACTGCTGGTATCACGTGAGCAACCAGTCGCTGTTCATTGGCGGCGAGCACGGCATCTGCAGTCCCGCCTGCCCGTCGCAGGATCGCGTGCTGGAGTTGGGCACGCCCTATTGGTTCAAGATGCGCACGCAGAGTGTGCCGGACGAGGGCACCTACTACGCCTGCCGCGTGTGGCCGGTCGGCGGCCTGGAGCCCGCCACGTGGGACGTCGAGGGCATGGAGGGTCCGTCGGACGTGCCGGGCGGCTCGTGCCTGATTGTCGCCCACCTGGTCGACATCAGCATCGGCACGATAGAGATCCAGCGGCTGCCCGATCCGAACCCGCCGCTGATCGCCGACGTGGAGGTCCAGGTCAGCGACTCCGACGCGACCATCTCCTGGACAACGAACGAGGTCGCCACCGGCAGCGTTGCGTACGGCCTGACCGACGCCTACGAGATCGGTACTGTCGAACACGCCGGGTATGAGCTGGCGCACAGCATAACTCTCACGGATCTGACCATCGGCGAGGAGTATCACTTCCAGATCACCTCGGTTGACGTGGATCGGAATCCATCGACCACTGCTGATCAGACCTTTGTCGCGGGGGTCGAAGTGCCGCCACCGGTCATCACGTCGGACGACTTCGGAAGTACTGAGCTGGACCCGTCAGTCTGGACCTTCGTTGACCCGCTGGCCGACGCCGACCTGCTGCTTACCGGAAGTCACGCCCAGATCGTGATAGCCGCCACTGGCGAGGTTCACGATGCCTGGACCGGAATCAACACTTTGCCGCGCCTGATGCAGCAGGTGGAGAACCCGGATTTCGTGGTGGAGGCAAAGTTTGACTCCCCGCTGAGCGCCGGTTTTCAAAGCCAGGGTATCCTGGCCGAGCAGGACCCGCTGCACGTGGTGCGCGTGGAGTTCCACTATTACGACGGTCAAACGAAGCTATTTGCGGCCACCATCCTCGACGACACCGCCACGACACACTTGCTGCAACCCGTGGCGGCCACACCGCCGATGCGTCTGCGGGTGAGCCGTAGCGGCCCAAGCTGGAACGTGGCCTACTCCGTGGACCAGGACGTCTGGATCAACGCGGCCACCTTCAGCGGCAGCCTGTTCGTCAACTCCATTGGCGTTTTCGCCGGCAACTCGGCCGACACTGCCCACACCGCGAGCGTGGACTACTTCTACGACGTACTCACGGACACTGACGGCGACGGGTGGGTTGATGTCTACGACAACTGCCCCACCACCCCCAACGAGGACCAGGCCGACATCGACGGCGACGGGTACGGCGATGCCTGCGACGGCCCCTTCGATGCCGACCACGACGGCGACGTCGATGCGGACGACCTGGCTGATCATGTCGGATGCCTGTGGGGCCCGGGCGCCGCGGTATCGCCTGCGTGCGCAGATCTGCACGACAGCGACGCCGACCAGGACGTGGATCTCGCGGACTTCTTCGGTTTTCAACGCTCCTTCGGGACCTGAGACGACGCCGGCCGCCATCGCCGGGTCAGTTCACCGGCGCCGGCGAGCGCCTCGAACAGCCGAGCTGCGCAGAAGCTGAATCGCGATTCACGCCGGCACCTTGCCGCAGCCGGATCTCCGCCAGCCGGTCATGCGCCAACGAGTTCGAGGTCATCATGCTTAGGCGGAAGTGCCGCCGCATGATGACCTCGAACGGGTACTGGCCGGACTTGGTCCGGTACCTCATTGCGCTCTCCAGGAGCGCGTCACCGGGTTAGTTGCCGATGCCGGCCTGGAATTCCGCGAAGTCACCCAGATCGACGTCACCGTCGACATCCAGGTCCACGTTCGCGCAGCTACCAGAGACTGCCGCGTGCGGGCCGTCAATGCAGGGCGCGAAGCAACTGGCGAAGTCGTCCAGGTCCACGTCGCCGTCCACGTCGCAGTCGCCAGCGCCGATCACGAAGGAACGGTCGTATCCGTCGACAACACCGTTGCAGTCAAAATCACCATCAGCCCAGCCACAGGTCATTGCAGCGTTGCAGCCGGTCGGGTCGCTGTCGATGGTCTCGTTGACGATGTCCAGGTCGTCGAGGCTCACGATGCCGTCCAGGTTGGCGTCGCCGCGCTCGGTCTCTAGGATGTCACCGACCAGCATGGCAATGTCGCTGGTATCCACCGCCAGGTCACCGTTCATATCGCAGCTCAGGTTCATGAACGGAGCCTCGGTCGGGTCGGACCAGTCGTAGGCCGCCATCTTGCAGCAGTAGTCCAGGTCATCCGCGTCGATGCGACCGTCGGCCTGCGGCGGTCCGCCAGGGTTGGCGTGGTCCGTCATGTCAAAGCCGATGTCAGCCCGGAAATCGCCCGCCTCATACACGTTCGGCGCCGCCGAGGGGTGCCGCGGCGGGAAGATGTTCTCGATGGGCTCGGGCACGTCGAAGGTCGGCTCGTCGCATGAATTGCAGTCCGGCGGAATGACGATGGTCTTGGTCTGAGCAGCCCAGGGATAAGGTATGGACTGCGCCGCCAGCGCCTGGTCGATGGCGATGGCGCCCGCCATCCGATCCAGACGCGCGCCGGGCTCGCCGCCGGGGCACTGCGGATC
>JANQGB010000363.1 GCA_028277545.1 Phycisphaerae bacterium
ACAAGCCGGGACAGCCCATCGTCACGCCGACCCAGTCGGGTGAGGACGACACGCTCACCGTCGAACAGTTGGCCCGCCTGAAGGCGGAAGATGAGCAGTACCGGTCGATGATGGAGAGCGACGCTCCTGCCGCGGCCCCGCTGCGCAAACGGCTGCTGCTGGAGCGGGCCGGGACGGCCACCATCATCGTCCTGATCTCCCTGGCGTTCTTCATCTACGTGGGGCGCTACCAGCCGCGCATTCTCCAGGTCCGAACGCGCACCATTGCCCTGGGATCGCTGGTGCTGGCCATGCTGGTGGCTGCCCGCCTGATCGAACTGCGGCTGCAATCCGCTCAGCTCATCCTGGTGCCGGCTCTGGTGCTGGCCGCCTGCGTGACCATCGCCTACCCGCGGCGCAGTGCATTGGGGATGACCGCGATCGCCGGGCTGCTGGTCGTGCAGACGGTTCGCGGCGACATCGGCCTGTTCGTGACGCTGCTGGTCGGCGTGTCGCTGACCACTTACTGGCTCAACGACATTCGCAAGCGGACTCAGATCATCACCGTGGGAGTACTGACCGGCCTGGCGGTGAGCGTTATCACCTTCGCCTACGGCCTGATCGACAAGCAGGCCGTGATCTACGCGGCGAGGCTGGCGGCCCTGTCTGGTGGCAGTGCGGTGTCGGCAGCGCTGATCGTGCAGGGAATTCTGCCGTTCATCGAGCGGACCTTCGGCATTGCCACCTCGCTGACGCTGCTCGAATGGAGCGTGGCAGACAAGCTGCTTCTTCAGCGCCTGGCCCGCGAGGCGCCGGGTACCTACAACCACAGCCTGGTCCTGGGCACGATGGCCGAGCCTGCCTGTGAGGCCATCGACGCCAACGGGCTGCTGGTGCGCGTCGGCGCCCTTTACCACGATATTGGCAAAATGCAGAAGGCCGATTACTTCGCAGAGAACCAGGAGGCCTCCATCAGCCGGCACGACAAGCTGGCGGCCAGCATGAGCCTGTTGATCATCCTGGGGCACGTCAAGGACGGCATCGAGCTCGCCAAGGAGTACGGGCTGCCTCGCGTGCTGCACCCCTTCATCGAAGAGCATCACGGCACGACCGTGGTGCGTTACTTCCACCACAAAGCCAGCGAACAGCAGCCGTCCAAGGCGGTCGGCAGGCACGACCGCGAGATATCCGAAGCCGAGTTCCGCTACCCCGGTCCCAAGCCGCGCAGCAAGGAATCCGCGGTCCTGATGCTCTGTGACGGCGTCGAGAGCGCCGTTCGCTCCTTGAGTGAACCCACCGCTGGCCGCATCGAGAGCGTCGTGCACCAGGTGGTCATGGACCGGCTCAACGACGGGCAGTTTGGCGATTGCGACATCACGCTGAAGGAACTGCAGACCGTGGAGGATTCGCTGGTCAAGAGTCTGTGCAGGTTCTATCATGGCCGCGTTGCCTACCCCAAGGCGCAGCCCGAAAAGGAGGAGGCGGCTCGGGAGGAAGACGAGGACCACGAACAAGAAACGGGACACCGTAAACCGGCCTGAGCCGGGTCCAGCAGGGGGAGGCCGGCCGCCTCGATGGACGAGCACACTTCATACGACATAGAGGTCGCCCATTCGCCGGACCAATCGGACGACGTCGACGAACCGCATATCCGACAAGCGATCGAGCTTGCCTTGAGCCGCCACGGCTGCCTCCAGGCGAGTTTGAGCGTTGCCCTGGTGACTGACGAACGAATGGCCGATCTCAACCAGCAGTACCTCCAGCACGCCGCCCCCGTCTCGGCGATGAATCCGTCGGGGTAGATACGCTCATAGGCCCGTTTCTCAAGATACGAAAGGTGGGTT
>JANQGB010000400.1 GCA_028277545.1 Phycisphaerae bacterium
ACCGGCCTTCCTCTGCCGCCAGACCGACCTGCTGATCGCCGCCGCCCGGACCGGCCGATGTGTCAACGTCAAGAAGGGACAGTTCATGTCGCCCGAGGAGATGGGCAACGTGGCCAACAAGGTCCGTTCGGGCGGCAACAAGAACGTGCTGCTGACCGAGCGAGGCACTTTCTTCGGCTACAACCGCCTGGTGAACGATTTAACCGCCATCCCTCGGATGCAGCCCTTCGCGCCGGTCGTCTTCGACGCCACCCACAGTTGCCAGCTGCCGGGCGGCGCCGGCACGCAAAGCGGCGGGCTTCGCCAGTTCGTACCGACGCTGGCGCTGGCCGGCGTTGCCGCCGGCACTGACGCACTGTTCCTGGAGGTGCACGACGCGCCGGACCAGGCCCGCAGTGACCCCGCCACCGTATACCCGCTCGAGCGGTTAAGCGATCTGCTTGATCGCTGCCGACGCGTGCGCGACGCGGTCAACAGCACATCATGAGAGTGCCTGGCTGACACTACCACGCGGAGCCATGGCGACTTGGTAACGCAGGCAGACTGCCGGCCGTCATCACGGTGAGTGCGGCCTGCGCTGCCATGTGCGAAACGTCAGGCCAGCACCGACTCGACGTTCTCGCAGATCAGGTGATAGGCCAGCTCGTGGGCCTCCTGCACGCGGTCGGACGAGTGGTGGTCGGCACGCAGACACAGGTCACAGAAGTCAGCCAACTCACCACCGGATCGCCCGGTGAAGCCGATGAGCGTGGCGCCGATCTCTTTGACTTTCCGGACCGCGCGGATCACGTTCGGCGACGTGCCCGACACGCTCAACACCCAGACCAGGTCCTTGGGCTCGACCAAGCCCTCGACCTGGCGGGCGAAGAACTGCTCGGCCCCCAGATCGTTGCCTACGGCCGTCAGGATCGACGTGTTGGCTGTAAGCGCGACAGCCGGCAGAGCCTTGCGATCCAGCTTGAAGCGGCCCAGCAGTTCGGCCGTGATGTGCTGGGCGTCGGCGGCACTGCCGCCGTTGCCGAAGACGTACACCCTGCCGCCGCCGCGGAACGTCGCCACCAGTCGATCCGCGATCTCCTGCACCAGCGGCAACTGTTCGCCCAGCGCCTCAATGACCCTGAGGTGATCCTCCAGACCGATACGCATCTGCTCTGGCATGAGTTTTTCCCGAATAGTGGTACCACGCCGGTGGCGATCTACGTAGCCCTTAGCGTCTGAAGGTGAGTCAGCCCATCGCCTTCATGATCCGCTCGATCAGGCTGGTCGTGCTCAGCCCCTCCACCAAGGGCAGTAGAACGACCCTGCCGCCCTGGGCCTCGACGAACTCCCGCCCCACCACGCCTTTGTCAGCCCAATCCTCACCCTTGATCAGCACATCAGGTCGCACCTGGCGGATGATCTGGTCGGGCGATGGTTCATCGAAGAAGGCGACGTAATCCACGCACTCCAGGGCGCCCAGCACCGTCGCCCGATCGTGCTGACTGTTGATCGGGCGGCCGGGACTCTTGTCGAGTGCCCTGACCGACGCGTCAGTGTTCAGTCCGACCACCAGCAGCGACCCCTCGCTGCGACACCGCGTCAGAAAGTCAACGTGCCCGGCGTGGAGCAGGTCGTAACACCCGTTGGTGAAGACAACCGTCTCGCCACGATCGCGGCGGATGGCCAGTTCCGCCACCAATTCCTCCAGGTTGCGAAGCTTGCCCGCCTGGCGATCCTGCTCCAGGCGCAGCTCCGCCAGCACCTCGTCGTTGGTGATGGGCACGCACCCGAACTTCTCCACCTCGAGCCCGCCGGCTACGTTAGCCAGCTGAGTCGCCTGCTCCAGGTCCCCGCCGGCAGCCACGGCCGCCGCCAGCATGGCCAGCACGGCGTCACCAGCGCCGGTGTTGTCGTAGACACTACGGGGCCGCGTCGGAATGTGACTCCAGTCATCGCGGCCGCGGACCAGGATAGCACCGTCACGGTCCAGCGTTACCACCAATGCCTCGGCCCTTACCTCGGCCAGCAACGCCGCCGCCCGCTCCGCGATGGCGGCCAGGTCGCCGTTCGCCCCGGGCGGGCGCCCGGC
>JANQGB010000545.1 GCA_028277545.1 Phycisphaerae bacterium
ACACCTTACATCCTGTCGCCCGCGGCGGGGTACTCCGGCACCCACGGTTCGCCCCCCAAGGCGGTCGTGTCGTCTCACAGCCAGCCATACAACTCGCCGGCGTGGTGGCCCTGCAAAGACGCCATCGATGATAAGTTCACGATGGACATGTGGGTGACAGCGCCCGACTGGATGGTCGTGGCCTCCAACGGCACGCTTCAGGGTACCGACACGCTGTCCGGCGCGCGCAAACGAACCCGGTGGCAGGAGAACTACCCGATTTCCGTATACCTGGTCTCCATAGCCATGACGAACTACGCCACGTGGACGGAGTGGTATGACCACGCTGCCGGGTCGATGCCGGTCCAATTCTACATCTATCCCGAAGACGTCTACTGGGTTCAGCCTCTGGTCGCCGACCTGGTGACAATGATCGAGACGCTCAGTGCCCCAACCTGTTTCGGCGAGTACCCCTTCATAGATGAGAAGTACGGCATCGCCCAGGACGAGGGTTGCTGCGGCATGGAACACCAGACGATCAGTACGCAGGGCTCTTTCCCGGAGCGACGCAACGTGCACGAGTTGGCCCACATGTGGTGGGGAGACGCCATCACCTGCCAGACCTGGCACGATCTCTGGCTCAACGAAGGCTTCGCCCGCTACGCCGAATCGCTGTGGCACGAGAGGAAGCCCGGCGGCAGCCAGGCAGCCTACATGAACCACATGCAGACCTACCGGCCAAGCTCGTACGGGGGGACTGTCTACCGCTATGATATCAGCACCTCCGGGGCGATCTTCAGCATCACCAACGCATACAACAAGGGTTCCTGGGTCATGCACATGCTGAGATGGGTGCTGGGCGACGAGATGTTCTTCGACGCCCTGGCCGCCTACCGGGCAGCGTACGAAGGTGCGTCCGCCAGCACCCGCGAGTTTCAGGCCATCGTCGAGGACGTCTACGGTCGAGACCTCGACTGGTTTTTTGAGGAGTGGATCTTCCAGGCCGGCGCCCCCTACTACCGGTATGGCTGGACGTCTCGCGACAGCGGGCCACAGCACCTGGTGATGCTGCACGTCGAGCAGTACCAGACGTCGTACCGCAACTTCAAGATGCCCCTCGAAGTCACGCTTACCCTGGCCACCGGCGCGTCGGAGAGACACGTGGTCTGGCACGAGCACGATATCCAGTGGTACGTTCTGGAGACCAGCGCAGCGGTGACGGCCGTCGAGCTTGATCGGGAGGAGTGGATACTGCGCGGGGCCGCAGACCACGTGCCGTATGAGCCGGGCTGTAACGATCCGTTCGCCGACGCCACCGGTGACGGTGTCGTCGATTTGCGCGACGTCCGACTGCTACAAGACTGCTTCACGGGGGCAGGTGGTACAGGCGTGCAGGACCCCGTCCTGTGCGGATGCCTGGATCGCGACGTGGATGGCGACGTGGACGCGGATGACTTTGCGGAGTTCACTGCCTGCCTCGGCGGTCCGTCGAGCCCGGCGGACAGTGCATGTGACGAGCCTCCAGTCGTGGTGCTCTTCGCTGACGATCTTGACGCCGACACGTCGGCCGACTGGACTATCAACGTCAGCGGACCGGATACCGCCGTCACCTTCGCGTACGATTATAGCGCTGACGGCATCCCGCCGGCTCCACATTCGAGCGACGGCAGTAGCGTGGGTGTCAAGTTCCAGGCCAACATGACCAGTCCGGGCGCCACCGAGGGCATAACTCTCTCACCAACTGGCGGGCAGTTCAGCGGTGATTTCAGGTTGCGGTTCGACATGTGGGTCAACGCCAACGGCCCGTTCCCCAGTGGCGGCACGGGGGGCACCGAGTTCGTGACCGGCGGCATCGGCTCTGATGGTGCCACAGTGAACCTGCACTCGGCCAGCGGCGCCGGGGCGTGGTTCGCGGCGGACGGCGAGGGCGGGTCCTCGCGTGACTACCGGGCATACAAAGCCTCGAGCGAGCAGTCGGTCGCCAGCGGACAATACCACGTGGACACCAATAACAACTCCGGGCAGACGCTCAGCGGCTACTTTTCACCGCAACTGCCGCCGCAGGAGCAACAGGCCGCGTATTCGCAGCAGAGCGGAGCGCTCAGCGCCGGGTGCGCAGGATTCGCCTGGCACACGGTCGAGATCTCTGTCGATGCCTCCGCCGGGACGGCAAGGTGGACGATTGACGGCCTCGACATTGCCACACTCGACAGTAACGTCGGAGCCAGCTTCCCGATCGCTGGCAACATCGCCGTGGGGTATATGGACCCGTACACATCGGTCTCAGACAACGCCGACCTCAGCTTCGGGATCATCGACAACGTCCTGGTAACGCAGGAATGATTCGAGC
>JANQGB010000597.1 GCA_028277545.1 Phycisphaerae bacterium
TGCCGTCCGCGCGTCCAGATACTCCGCCGCCAGCGGGCGCTGGGGCGTGAGCTTCATGGGAATCTCGCCACCCCAGTGGTCGAGCTCGAGGTCTGCCTCTTCGTCCATCGGTGGTCCGCTGCGCACCTTGGCCGACGCCTCGGTCAGCGGAACGGCCACTACGCAGGTTCGCCGCAACTCCTCCTCGCTGGGGGGGCGGGCCTTGTCCCAGTGACCGGGCAGCACGTGTTCGGTCAACGCCCTGATCGCGTCGAGTTTACGCACCGGATCTACGATCTCCCGGGCGCCGCCCAACACCATCACCGAGCGGAAGTTCATCGAATGGTGGACGGCCGCCTTGGCCACTACCAGCCCATCCAACAGGGCCACGTTGACACAGAGCGGCGCGCCCCGCCGGGCAACCTGCATGAAGCGGGCGTGTGGTGAACCATGCAGGATAAGCTGATCGCCCATCCGACCGTAACTCAGGGGAACCACGAACGCCCGACCCTGGTCCTGGAACGCAACGTGAGCCACAAGTCCCTCGTCCAGAATCGAGTATATCGTGTCTCTGTCGTAGCATTCCCGGTGAGCCACCTGGCGCAGCCGAGTTCGCTCGGTGGGTTTCAACTGACTCATTAACGCCTCCTCCCCGAAGTGCGGCTATGTTACCGCGCCGCCCTCCGCAAAACACGTATCCAGGCAGTCGACCATGAAGTCGCAGTCCTCCCTGGTGATACACATGGGCGGCTTGATGCGGATTACATTGCCATACAGGCCGCCCTTGCCCAGCAGCAGGCCGCGATCCTTGGCGCGTTCGACCACGTCCGCAGTCTCAGCCGCCGCCGGCTCCTTGGTCTGCCGATTCTTAACTAGCTCCACGCCCAACATAAGACCCAGACCCCGCACCTGGCCGATGACCGGGTGCTTGTCCTGCAACTCGAGCAGCCTGCCATTGAGGTAGCCGCCGAGTTCCCTGGCCTGCTGCTGGATGTTCTCTTCGTCGATGATCTCCAGGGTGGCCAAGCCCTGCAGTACCGATACCGGGTTACCGCCGAAGGTATTGAAGTGCAGCCGCTGTTTCAGATGCTCGGCCACGGATGGCCTGGTGGTACAGGCCCCCAGAGGAGCGCCGTTGCCTATCCCTTTGGCCATCACGACAATGTCCGGCGTTACGCCGAAGTGCTCGAAACCCCAGTAGTGCTCCCCCGTCCGGCCGAAGCCGGTCTGCACCTCGTCGGCAATACACAAGCCGCCGTACCGGCGGACGATGTCGTACACGACCTTGAAGTATTCCGGTGGAGGCAGCACCGCGCCGCCCACGCCCTGGATGGGCTCGGCAATGAAACAGGCGACCTGGCCACAGGTCTCGTAACGGATGACGTCCTCGATGCTGGTGGCGCACTTGAGGTCGCAGGACGGGTAGCTCAGCCCGAACGGACACCGGTAGCAATAGCCGGGGGCTACGTGCCTGACGCCGCCCGGTGTCACCACGGGGTACTTCCAGGTGCCCACCGCCGTCAGCGACATGGCCGTCTGCGATCCGCCGTGATAGCCGTTGCGCAGGGCGAGCACCTCGTGATGCCCGGTGTGCAGGCGCGACATCAGTACCGCCAGCTCGTTGGCCTCGCTGCCGGAGTTGGTGAAATACGAGACCTTCAGGTCTGATTCCGCGGGCATCCGCTCGGCGAGTTCCTTGGCGAACAGCACGATGTTGGGGTGCAGATATATGGTAGTGGTGTGCACCAGCCTGCCGACCTGCTCCCGCACGCGGTCGGTGATCTTCGGATGGCAATGGCCTACCGATACGGTGACGATCCCGGCAATGGCGTCGAGATACCGCTTGCCCGTTTCATCCCACAGGTACTGCAGGTGCCCTTCGACGATGCAGATCGGCTCTTGGTAGTAGGTCAGAATGCCGGGGTTAAGGTACTCGCGCCTGAGTGCCAGAATCTCGTTTCTGGCGGGTCCGTCGTAGGGTGCCGGTCTATGGTCACACGCCGGCAAGGTGGCCCGAGCAGTGCTGGTGCCGGTCGGGTTTGAACTGGACACGTCAGGACTCCTTTGCCGCGGCGCGGTTCTGGCGAATGATCGGGGCCTCGGATTGTTCCGGCGCCACCCCAATCAGACCCCGCTCGCGCGGCGTACCGGGAACCAGGTTATCCAGGATGATACCGCAGATGGCCGCCACAGCCATGCCCGTCTTGCCGATCGACTCGACGATGTTGCGTGCGGTCTCGGGCAGGTTGGCCAGCAGATCGGCCGCGCCGGGGCTGTAGGTCGTGACATAGCCCTCGAAGTACGCCGGCACGGAGAGCCCCATGAAGAGGCTGAAACCCGCGATAAACAGGTTGCGGTCGCTGGACAGGTCCGCCTTGGCCAGTTGCTGAATGCCCACCGCCGCGATGAGGCCGAACAGGGCGCAGTACAGTCCGCCGACGACCGGTCCGGGTATGGCGGCCGCGAAGGCGCCGAACTTGGCAAACACACCCAGCAACACCAGCAGGAGACCCGCCACCTGCACCACGTACCGCGAACCCACCCGGGTCAACCCGACCAACCCGATGTTCTCGGAGTAGGAGGTCGAACTGAACCCGCCCAGCAGCCCGGTCAGCAGGCATCCCACGCCCTCGCAGCCGATTCCGCGGGAAATCTGCCGCGGCGAGGGATCGCCACCACCGGCCATGTACGAGCAGGCGTGATAGTCGCCGAACGATTCGATCATCGACGCCAGGAAGCCCGCCAGGGCGGCGACTATGAAGCCCAGCTTGAACTTTGGCGTTCCCCAGGGCAGGAGTACCTCCGCCGGGTCGATTCGCAGCCACGGCGAAGTCTGCACCGCGTCCAGGCTCACGAAAGCCGGATGCCCGGACTTGTAGACGCCCGCCACGGAGAGCATGGCGCACAGGCCACAGGCTACGACGATGGCGCTGAGGATGGGAAATATGCGGAAGAAGCGGGTCCGCCGGGCCAGCACCAGGGCGAAGACGATGATCAGCAGGATGGTCAGCCCGGAGGTCGGCCAGTGCGTGCCGGCCTTGGGAGCGCCGTGCTGAAACAGGGCCAGCCCGATCAGCATGATTACCGGCCCGATGACAACCGGTGACAGCACGCGGCGCAGCAGGCCGATCAGCCCGCTGAAGCCGATCACCATCTCGAAGACGGCCCCTACTATGATCGACCCGGCGATGAGCTGCATCATCTCGCTGCCGGACAGACCCTGCTTCGTGCCGTAAGTGATGATGGCGAAGAAGGCCGCCAGGAAAGAGAAGGAAACGCCCTGGATGATCGGCAGCCGGCTGCCGAAGGTAGCCTGGATAATCGTGGCCAGTCCCGAACAGACCATGACCGAACTGATCAGCGCCGCTATCTGGCCCTGGCCCATGCCCATGTGCGGGCCCAGCAGCAGGGGGACCGAGACCGTGGCCCCGAACATGGTCAAGGCATGCTGCAGGGCGAGGACCAGCGTCCGCCGCAACGGCGGCCTTGAGTGCAGCCCGTAGATCAGGTTCGTTCCGTTACTCATCTGCGCTCATCCGCGCCGCGATGTAGCTGATGACTGAGGTCGGCACTACGGGAAGACGATGTCGTCGTAGGCATCCGGGCGGCGGTCGCGGAAGAACTGCCACACGTTGCGCACCTCGCGAATCAGGTCCAGGTCCAGGTCGGCCACCACCAGGTCGTCCTCGGTTCGCTTGCCCTCCTTCATGATCTGTCCGCGCGGATCGCAGAAGTAGGAGGTTCCGTAGAACTCGCCGATGTTCCACGGCGCTTCGGTTCCCGGCCGGTTGATGGCCCCCACGAAGAACTGGTTGGCCACCGCGTGGGCGGGTTGTTCGAGCTTCCAGAGGTATTCCGACAAGCCGGCCACCGTGGCCGACGGGTTGAACACAATCTCCGCCCCTGCCAGCCCCAGGCAGCGGGCGCCTTCCGGAAAGTGCCGGTCGTAACAGATGTAGACCGCCACCTTTCCCACCCGGGTGTCAAAGACCGGGTAACCCACGTTGCCGGGACGGAAATAGAATTTCTCCCAGAAGCCCGGCTCGCAGTGCGGGATGTGCGTCTTGCGATACTTGCCCAGGTAGGTGCCGTCCGCATCGATCACCGCCGCCGTGTTGTAGTAGACGCCGGTCAGCTCCTCCTCGTAGACCGGCACCACCATGACCATCTCATGTTTGCGGGCCAGCTCGCACATCAGCTTGATTGTCGGCCCATCCGGCACGCGCTCGGTCAACTCGTACCACCGGGTGTCCTGCTCCGCGCAGAAGTAAGGGCCGTAGAAGAGCTCCTGCAGGCACAGCACCTGCACGCCCTGGCCGGCCGCCTGGGCGATCAACTCGACGTGCTTGTCGATCATGGACTTCCTGATCTTCTCGACCGGCGCGGTGGCCGGCTCGCTGAGCACAGCCTGAATCAGTCCACCTCGAACGACGCGGGACATGGTCGACTCCTTGGCCATAGGAAAAAAGGAACTGCGCAACCCGTGCAAAGAGCTAAGTCTAGCGAGCGCGGAGTCCCATTGCAAAAAGACACTCCATTATGCTCGAGGCCCGAAGCGTATATAATCCCGGGCTGACACCGATCGATAGTCGACTCGAGACGGAGACACTCTGATGGCGGAGACGACGCTGTGCAAATGCCTGACCGGCGGCCAGTGGACCGAAGCGCAGACCGACCGGACCAGCCAGGTCTGGAACCCGTCCACCGGTCAGGTCATCGCCCGCACCCCGCTGTGTACGGCCGACGACGTCGACGCGGCGGTGCGGGGCGCCTTGGCAGCCTTCCCTGCCTGGCGCGATACGCCGCCTCCGGATCGGGCCCGGCTGATGTTCCGCTTCCGCGATTTGCTGGAGAAGAACGCCGATGCCATCGCCCACACCATCTCCCGCGAGCACGGCAAGACCCTGGCCGAGTCCAAGGCCTCGGTGCAGCGCGGCGTGGAGATGGTCGAGTTCGCCTGCGGCCTGCCGTCGCTGCTGATGGGCGAGATTATGGAGAACCTGGCCCCAGATGTGGACAGCGAAACGGTTCGCCATCCGTTGGGCGTGGTGGCCGGCATCACGCCGTTCAACTTCCCGGCCATGGTGCCACTGTGGATGTTCCCCATAGCCCTGGTCTGCGGCAACTGCTTCATCCTCAAGCCCAGCCCGCGCGTGCCGCTGTCGGCCATCCAGGTAGCGGAACTGCTGCTCGAGGCCGGCGTGCCGGAGGGTGTCTTCTCCATGGTGCACGGTGACAAGATCTGCGTCGACGCCATGCTGACCCACCCTGGCATCAAGGCGATTTCGTTCGTGGGCTCGACGCCGGTCGCCCAGTACATCTACGCAACGGGCACAGCCAACGGCAAGCGTGTACAGGCCGCCGGCGGGGCCAAGAACCACCTGATCATCATGCCCGACGCCGACCTGGAGCCGACCGTGCGCGGCCTGCAGCACTCGGCCTTCGGCTGCGCGGGTGAGCGGTGCATGGCCGGCAGCCTGGCTCTGCCGGTGGGCAACGTGGCCGACGAACTGGTCGAGCGACTCTGCGCCGTGGCCGGTGACATGAAGGTCGGCCGGACCGACAACGGCGGCGACGCCGACATGGGCCCGCTGATCAGCCGCGAGCACCTGGACCGCGTTCGTGGCTACGTAGATGGCGCCGAGCAGGACGGCGCCCGCATCGCCCAGGACGGTCGGACGGTGCGCGTGGCAGATGCGCCCGAGGGCTTCTTCTTCGGCCCAACGGTCGTCGATCACGTACAGCCCGGCGCCCAGATCGCCCGGGAAGAGGTCTTCGGACCGGTGCTGCCGGTGACCCGGGTCGGCAACCTGGAAGAGGCCCTGGCCCTGGGACAGAACCGCCCCGTTGCCGTAGGGGCAGTTCTGTCCCAGGGCCAGGGCCTCTTCCAGGTTGCCGACCCGGGTCACCGGCAGCACCGGTCCGAAGACCTCTTCCCGGGCG
>JANQGB010000622.1 GCA_028277545.1 Phycisphaerae bacterium
CACCCAGCGTGAACACAACGTCGCCGGCAGCGGTCTGGATAGGCTCGGGCCGCACGATCGCCCGCAGAAAGGGATCAGGGAGCGACGTGACCTGCGGGATGCGCTCCAGTCGGGCCTCGAGGTCCGCCACGGCAGCCATGATCGACGGATTCCGCCGCAGCGCTTCACCCACGAACGACTGCAGCGCAGGCACGGGCTCGGCAGCCATTACGCTGCGCTCCGGCTCGCCAGGTATCGTCGCTGTTGCCGGCTGAGTCGTCGCTGTTGTCGACCCTACGCCGGCGTCACTCAGCGGGACCTGCCCGCGCTCCCAGTGGCCCACCGCCCGGGCGACGTGGGCGCCCGCGGACTGGTAGGTAGCGCACCCCCAGCACAACAGCGTCATCACCACGATCGTGACGCACAGACCTGGTCTGCTACGATGGTTCATCAGCCACATCCTCCGCTGTTTCAAACTCACCCGAACTTCGTGTCTGGCCGGTCGCAAAGACCCGACGGCCGACAGCGCACCGGTATTGAAACGAACAGACTTTGGCTTGGTACCGCGCACCGGCCGCGCGCAGGCGGCGCGCATAGACAAGGTCGGCGCGAACCGATGGCGGCCTATAGCCAAACGCCAAGCGCGGGAAATCAGGTCAGCATGATGAATGAGCGCAGGAAGCAGTATTCCGACGGGGGGCCGTGTGCCCGGGCTGAGACCCAGGTCTCCGCCCTGATCACCTGGTGAGGGTGCCAGGCCGGGCTGAAGTCGGCGTAGATGGTCGGCGTGCGCGGCGGCTCGACCCGCGGTGGGCTGTGTCGGGTGAGCGGTACGGGAGATCGGTTGCAGGGACAAACCACCAGGTCGGCGTCATCGCCACCGGTTTCCTGATCGTCGATCGTTGAACAGCCGCAGCCACAGCCACAGGCGTCACCGGCGCTGCAGCACCCCCCAGGCAAACACGTATCTGCATCCGACGCGCCCGAGACAGGCGTTGCGGCCAAGGCATGCGAACCGACGTAGACCAGGATGGCCAGTATCGCCTTCATCTGCTCGTATCCTAGATCGACCGACACGACGTTGCAATGTAACTGGCCAGCTAAGTGGCCGGCCACGTCCGATCCGGGGGGGCTAGCTGACGTAACCATAGTCACATAAATATGTTATATGGACTGCCGCTGCCGACAACGATAGCACGCCGGCTGGACCAGCGGCAGGGTACCGCCTGGCGTCAGGCGATCAGGACGGTCATCTATTAACTGGCGGGCAGCCTTTATTGTGGGTTTGTGCGTCGGAACACGCGACAAACCGCGTTTGTTACATTGGCGCTCGGGGTATGGGGATACTCCGCCCCTCCTTGGGCGTGCGAACGGGCGGACGCCGGCCAACGCACCCCGTGGCCGGCGTGCCGCCCACGCTTTGCGCCCTCACCCGCTTCTACCAGTCCCCCGGAACCGGTGACGGCCGTGACTATTTGTTCTGTCGGAGGCTACGCCACCTGTCCGGACTGGCGTAATAGCCTACAATGGTAGTGGGGACAGAAGCGCCGGCCGGCATGCCGCAGAGCAAGGCACCCGCCGGCAACGAGCCTTGTTGGGGGGCTCGGGGGGAGGATGGGAAGACTACCACACGGCAAGGCCAGCCTGCTTTTCCAATAGGATTCTTGAAGCAGCGTCGACTTAGCCGATAAGGATGCTTTGTCCGTTTGCTCTGGAGCGGAACGTTGCTTCGAATCAGAGAGACAAAGAAGCATGAGCCTGACCGGGCGTCGTGGATCGGGCCCGCCCCCTGGATAGAGACGCCGCCACCGGGCATCCTGGCCCAGGCAGCAATCGAGCGCGGCCGGCGTCTCACTTCGCCGTCCTACGCGCGGGTCTTTCCGCTGGTGGCCAGCAGGGCACGGGGCTCAGTGATTGAGGATGTGGACGGGAACCGCTTCCTGGATTTCGCCGCCGGCGTGTCTGGGTGCGTCACCGGACACACGACTCCTAAGGTCGTGGCTGCCATCCGCGACCAGGCCGCCACGTTGATCCACCCCTCAGGCTGCGATTGCTATACAGAGCCGATGATCGACCTGGCCGAGCAACTGGCCGGCCTGGCGCCGGGTCGGGTGAACCGGCGAGTTCTCTTCACCAACAGCGGCGCCGAAGCGGTGGAGGCGGCCTTCAAGCTCTCCCGGCAGCATACCGGCCGGCAGTGGGTGGTTGCTTTCGAGGGATCGTTCCATGGCAGAACCATGGGGGCCCTCTCTTTGTCCAGGTCGCAGGTGCGGGAAACTCGCGGCTTCGGGCCGCTGGTTCCCATGGTGGCCCATGCACCGTACGGCGACATCGAGGGCCTCGACAAGCAGGTCTTTCAGCAGCAGGCCGCGCCGGATGAGGTAGCGGCCATCTTTGTTGAGCCTATTCTCGCCATGGGCGGATCGGTGTTGCCGCCCAAGAACTTCCTACCCCGCTTGCGGGCCCTCTGCGATCGGCACGGCATTCTCCTGGTCTGCGACGAGATCCAGTCCGGGATGGGGCGCACCGGGAAGATGTTCGCCTGCCAGCACTACGGAGTGGTGCCCGATCTGCTCCTGTGTGCTCGCGGCCTGGCCGGCGGGATGCCGCTGGGGGCGGTGATCGCTTCGCAGCAGGTTATGGAGTCCCCCTCAGCCGACAGCGGGGGCACATTCTGCAGTAACTCGGTCAGCTCGGCCGCCGCACTGGCGACGCTGGAACTGCTCGAGGGCGGTCTGACGGCCAATGCAGCCCGCATGGGCGAGATGCTGCTCGACCGCCTCACCCAACTGGCAGACAAGCACAGGTGTCTGGCCAGCCCGCGGGGCCTGGGCCTGATGACGGCGGTGGACGTCGTGAGCCGCAAGACTGGCAAGGGCGACCCCAGGCTACGCGATCGCATCACGGACGAAGCCTTCCGGCACGGGCTCATCGTACTACCCGGCGGGCCGGCGGGCATCCGATTCTGCCCGGCGTTGAGCATCAACGCCACCCAGATCGACGTGGGCCTGAACGTGTTTGCCGAAGTGGTGGCGACCGTCGCCCCGTAGCGCCCGGCTTCCACAATCTGCATTCACCAGCAGCGACGAAACGCATGACGCGTCCTCAGAGCCGGTGCGCGTCGAGGCAACACGCCCGGGCGGTCGCCGAACAGAGGCCGGCCTGATTGGCGGTGGTGGAGATTCAGCCTTCTGGAATGGCGCTGCCGGCGCGCGGGGAGGTTTGAGCGGCAGCCGCCGCCCCCTGACTTGTGCGGCCCAGCGGCGCGCTAGCCGCCGTTGAGGGCGTTGTTAATGGCGCCGGTCGCAACGGAGGTCAGGAAACCGCTGACGCTGCTGCGTGCGCTGCTGGAGACCAGCTCGGTGCATCCCGCGGTGGTGCCTACCAGCAGTACGCAGGCGACAGCCACAAAGACGGTGAGAATGAATCTGCGCATAAGTTTGCTCCTTCTGCGCAGGAGTTATCGGAAGTCTGCGGGGCCCACTTGAGGTCGCTGGAGGTAAGAAGAGGCAATGGAAGTTGCCGGAGGGTAAAAACAGAACACAGCTTTGGGGGCGTTCTTCCCACCCGCAAAGCTGTGATCCCCGGTCCCGACGCTCGTAGTATATCGGTTCGCGGCGCAAGCGGCAAGCAACAATCTATGAATAAATAGACAAGCGGAGAAATCGGCGCCGGGGTCGGCCCGCCGGCGCAGTTGCCCCCGCGTGGCTGCCCCGGTCCCATCTCCGGTCTCCGGCCACAACTTGCTTCCAGAACAGTGATTATG
>JANQGB010000631.1 GCA_028277545.1 Phycisphaerae bacterium
GTCCGGGTTGGCCACCAGAGTATAGAGGAGAGCGAGGCCCACGTCCTCACCAGCGGTCACGTTCCCGGCGTGGGAACCGCACAGGCTGGAATCATTGCCCGTCAGCTTCAGGTATTCCGGGTCCGGGTCAGTCATCCAGAAGGGCTCGCCTACGAGCACCAAGCCGCCGGGCCGGGTCATCTTCATCAGCGCCTCCAACGTGCCCCTATGATTCTGGTACACCCAGGACGCACCGATGCAGGAGGCCAAGTCCAGACTCTCCGGCGCAGGCGGCTCGTACTCACCGCCGTCCGTGTGGAGCAGCTCAATGCGTTTGGCCAAGCCCCGGGCTTCCACGTTCTTGCGGGCCGCCTTGATGGTGTAGGGTGATAGGTCGATTCCCGTAGCCATCACGCCGTATGCCTCCGCTACGAGGCAAAGGAACTCTGCTTTGCCGCAGGCCACGTCCAAGACACGGGCGCCCTCCGGCAGCCGCAGAAGAGCCACGAGCTCCCGGGTCTTGTCCAGGCTCAAGGGGTTCATGACCGTGTGGTCAGTGTGGGTGATGCCATAGTACTTCCAGATGTCCATGCCCAAGTCCATGATCGGGCCCTTTGTATCAGTGCAGACCAGCTATACCGTCGGTCCTACCTTCATCCACTGCTGGTGACTTGCCCCAGCCGACGCTCATACTACCGCTTCCAGGCAGGCCACACAACAAGACGGCCGACATGCGCTCTCGGTTCGAAAGGCCATCCCTTGAGTAGTGAGGTCTGTCCAAGCCGCAAATTCGAAGATACTACTGTGCCCCAAGACGAACGGTTCTCTTAATCCAGCGAGGCCTGTTCAACAGCGAGTCGCAGAGCTCGCTATTTAATGATATTAAATCGTATAAGATAGGGAGCGTCACGAATGGCACTGCGGCCGTTTGCAGCACTGAGAGCCGGGTTTCAGGTCTGCAAGAGCTCGGCGCGCAGTTGGTCACGCGGGCACTGCATCAGTGGGTAGCGAGATGATCCGGGGCGAGCTGACCCGGCTGACCCGGAATAGTCACCTATTAGCTAAACCGCCAACCCGGCGCTGACCCAACTAAACCGGGACAGCCACGCACTAACTGCACAGTCGATAAACCGATGCTTGACACAAGGAGGTCACTCCGTGACGCGAACCGAGTCACCTCGGCCGGCGGGTCAGCACGGTGGTCACCGATTCTGTGCATCTGGCCGGCACGGAGTTATACTGGCATGGCCAGAACCGGGTCGTCGAAGTGCTGGACGGACGCGAGATCGTGATGCGGCGGATTGACGTCGGGACAAGGCGTCCCGGACACAGGTATTTCCGGAGACATGGCCGTCACGCCATGGGACGCCACTGCATTACCGACGACTGTCGGCCGTCCGCACCCGGCGGCAAGGAGTAGCCATGTTGAGCCTCTGCCCTGCGATTCGATCTCGATGTTGCCTGTTGATGGTCGCCACGGTCCTTTCGATCGCCCTGGCGGCCGGCGATCCAGCGTCTGCGAACGCGACGGACACCGGCCGGAATGCCGCGATCGACCGCGAGTCCGGCGGCCGGGAGCGGGCCACGGATCGCGTTGTGCATATCGAAGAAGATTTGATCCGAGAGGTCCCCGAGGTACCTCGGCTCTGTGACGCCACGAAGAGCCTGGTCAAGCGCCGCGTGGACGTAGGCGGCTGCGAGCTCTACTGCGAGCTGGCCGGCCAGGGCGTCCCGCTGGTGCTGATCAACGGCGGGCCGGGCGGCACGCACCACGGCTTCCATTCACACTTCTCCAGGGCCGAGAGCTTTGCCAGCGTGAT
>JANQGB010000670.1 GCA_028277545.1 Phycisphaerae bacterium
GGGCGCTGGTGCAGCGAATGCACGAAACGGTCGACGGCCAGTGGCAGAAGTACACCGTCGAGCCGGGCTCCTACGCTCGAAAGGAGTTCTTCGGCGCCGACCCGCGACTCGCCCGGCTGGTCGAACACCTGAGCGACGACCAGGTTTACGGTCTCAAGCGCGGCGGTCATGACCCGCTGAAGGTGTACGCTGCGTACAAGTCGGCCGTCGATAACGAAGGCTCTCCAACGGTAATCCTGGCCAAGACTGTTAAAGGCTACGGTCTGGGCGAAGCGGGCGAGGGCCGGAACGTCAGCCACCAGCAGAAAAAGCTTAACGAGGAAGAGCTCCGCAGCTTTCGGGACCGGTTTGATATCCCCGTCAGCGACAAGTACATAGACGAGGCACCGTTCTGGCGCCCGGAGCGCGGCAGCGAGGAACACGAGTACCTGACGGCCCGGCGGCAGGAGCTGTGCGGCTACGTGCCTACACGGGTGGTTCGGGCCGCGCCGCTCAAGACGCCGGAGGACGACGTGGTCGTCGAATTCCATGGCGGCAGCAAGGGGCGGGATGTTGCCACCACCATGGCTTTCGTGCGCCTGTTGGCCAGGCTGCTGGACGACAAGGAGATCGGCCGGCTCATCGTGCCGATCGTTCCCGACGAGGCCCGAACCTTCGGCATGGACGCCCTGTTCCGCAAGTATGGCATCTACGCCCACCGCGGGCAGTTGTACGAACCGGTTGACTCGCACTTGTTCCTCTACTACCGCGAGGCGAAGGACGGCCAGCTTCTGGAGGAGGGCATAACCGAAGCTGGGTCGTTGGCCTCGTTCACGGCGGCCGGCACCGCCCACACCAGCCACGGGGTGCCTGCTATCCCGTTCTTCATCTTCTACTCGATGTTCGGCTTCCAGCGGGTCGGCGACAGTATCTGGGCTCATGCCGACGCCCGCGGGCGAGGCTTCCTGATCGGCGCCACGGCCGGTCGAACCACGCTGGCCGGCGAGGGCCTCCAGCATCAGGACGGGCATAGCCACCTGCTGTCCAGCACCGTGCCCAGCGTGCAGAGCTTCGATCCTGCGTTCTCCTACGAGATTGCGGTTATTGTGAAGGACGGTATCAGGAGGATGTATCACGAACAGGAGGACATCTTCTATTACCTCACCGTGGAGAACGAGCCTTACCCACAGCCGCCTATGCCGGAGGGCGTCGAGCAGGGCATTCTGAGCGGTCTGTACAGGTTCAGGCCCGCCGACGACCCGGCGAACCGGCCTCGCGTCCACCTGCTGGGCAGCGGTGCCATTTTGCGCGAGACGCTGGCCGCTCAGGAGCTGCTGGCGGATAAGTTCGATGTGGCCGCCGATGTGTGGAGTGCTACCAGCTACAACCTGTTGCGCCGCGAGGCGCTGGCCGTCGAACGCTGGAATCTACTGCACCCCGACGAGCCACCGCGCAAGCCATACGTAACCGGGCTGTTCGAGAGTGAGCCCTGGCCGGTGATTGCCGCCAGCGACTACATGAAGATCATCCCCGAGCAGATCGCCCGCTGGGTGCCGGGAGGGCTCTATCCCCTGGGCACCGACGGCTTCGGCCGCAGCGAGACGCGGGCCGCCCTGCGCGACTACTTCGAGGTCGACCGCAACTTCATTGCCCTGGCCGCCCTGAGGCAGCTTGCCGCGCAAGGCCAGGTCGGGCAAGATGTGGTTTCGGGCGCCATCGAGCGTCTTGGCATCGACCCGGAGAAGATCGACCCGGCCAGCGCGTAGGCCCACCCGCAAACCGATCCACCGCACGACCGAAGCGGCTGCGTTTGACGCCAGCCGCCCGAGCTTCCAGTCTGGAGGAATCCACAGCCTTGACCGACACCGAGATTCGCAACGTAGCCATCATCGCCCATGTCGACCACGGTAAGACCACGCTGGTGGACCAGATGCTTCGCCAGTGCGGCCAGTTCCGCGACTCGCAGCTCAAGGGCGACCGCATCCTCGACTCCAATGACCTGGAGAGGGAGCGCGGGATCACCATTGTCTCCAAGAACATTGCCATTCGTTACCGAAACACCAAGATCAACCTGATCGACACGCCGGGGCACGCCGACTTCGGCGGCGAGGTCGAGCGGGTGCTCAAGATGGCCGACGGCTGCCTGCTGCTGGTGGATGCCTTCGAGGGCCCGATGCCGCAGACGCGGTTCGTGTTGCGCAAGGCGTTCGAGTGCGGCCTGAGGCCGGTGGTGGTCATCAACAAGATCGACCGCCACGACGCCCGGCTGGGTGACGTGCACGACGAGGTGTTGGACCTGTTCATCGAGCTGGGCGCCGACGTCGAGGCTATCGAGTTCCCAACCGTGTATGCCTCCGCCACCCAGGGGTATGCCACGCTGGATCCAGAGAGCCGCCCGGACAACGTGTTCTGCCTCTTCGACACCATCATCGAACACGTACCGCCGCCGACGGCCACGCCGGACGCGCCGCTGCAGATGCTGGTGACCACGCTGGACTATAACGACTACGTGGGGCGGATCGGCATCGGGCGGGTCTTCGCCGGCCGGCTGCGGTCGGCACAGGACGTGGTAGTAATCCACCGCGACGGCTCTCAGGCCAGACAGCGGGTCGGCGAACTGTTCGTCTTCGACGGCCTGGGGCGGCAGCGGGCCGACGAGGTGGTGGCGGGCGACATCTGCGCTGTGGTCGGACTGG
Organism: Phycisphaerae bacterium; assembly: GCA_028277545.1. Classification (GTDB taxonomy): domain Bacteria; phylum Planctomycetota; class Phycisphaerae; order UBA1845; family UBA1845; genus JANQGB01. The sequence continues at coordinate 2,676 of JANQGB010000670.1, forward strand.
ACGGCGTGGACATCGGCAACACCATCGCAGACCCGGAAGCGCCCCAGCCGCTGCCCATCATCCGTATCGACGAGCCGACCCTGCACATGACCTTCTGCGTCAACAACTCGCCGTTCGCCGGGCGCTCCGGTAAGTACCTGACCAGCCGCCACCTCCGCGACCGGCTGGAGAAGGAGACGCAGAGCAACGTCGCCCTGCGGGTTGAGCCGGGGCACACTCCGGAAGAGTTCCACGTCTCCGGCCGGGGGATGCTGCACCTTTCCGTCCTGGTGGAGAACATGCGCCGCGAAGGCTTCGAGTTGGCCGTCGGCAAACCCAAGGTGATCTATCGGGAGTTGAAGGGCAAGAAGACCGAGCCCATCGAGTTGTGTGTGATTGACGTGCCGGCGGAGCACGTGGGCACGGTGATGGAACTGATGGGGGCCCGCCGCGGCATCTGCAAGACCATGGACTCTGAGGGCGAGGGAACGCACCTGGAGTTCACCATCCCGGCGCGTGGCCTTATCGGCCTGCGCAACCGGATGCTCACCGCCACCAATGGCACCGCGGTAATGCACCACAACTTCTACGAGTACGAGTACTTCCGCGGCAGCATCCCCGGGCGCATCAATGGCACCCTGGTGGCCAGCGAGCCAGGCCAGGTCACCGCCTACGCCCTCAACAACCTGGCGGACCGGGGCGAGTTCTTCGTCGGCCCGGGCGCGCAGGTCTACGAGGGTCAGATCGTGGGTGAGCACTGCCGGGACAAGGACCTGGGCGTCAACGTCAGCCGCGCCAAGAAGATGACCAACATCCGCGCCGCCGCGGCCGACAAGACCGTGGTCCTCAAACCGCCGCGCGACCTGCCGCTGGAGATGGCCCTGGAGTTCATCGACGACGACGAACTCGTGGAAGTGACACCCGACGCCATCCGACTGCGCAAACGACACCTCACCGAGACCAAGCGGAAGAAGGCCGGGCGGAAGATATAGGGGCCCAATCACGTCAGTTGAAGAGAGGGCGGAACCAACGTCCGACCGGCCATGAGCATAACAAAGCCGTTATGCGGAGACCTCCGTTGTCGACGTCAGGACGGTACATTACAAATCTCCGTGAGGTTGGCCGACCACCGTAGCCATTGACTATTCCAACGCCGACCTGGCGAACCTCTCCGACATCCTGTAATTCACTCGCCCGGCTCTCTTGCACATAACAACCTAACTGGCAAGTAGTTATAGATAGCGGCGAATGCCAGGAGTTCCAAGTGGGTCTGCCACGCAAAGTCGTTGGTCCACGGGAGGCTAGTGGTGGCCGGTTGATCGGTTGTTTGGTGCGGCTGCGGCAACTAATGGCTAACTTCATAGTGAGGACCCACCTAAAGCCTGCGACACGACAGAGACTGGCCTTATGTCTTCAGCGGTACTTGTGGCACCACAGCACTCCCCGTCCGGGCAGCTTCAGGCCACTCAGACGCCGGAGATCACGAGTGACGATCCCTTCGCGCCCGCCTCCGGGCGCGGCATAATGGCGCGCAAAGCACCGTGATGGCGCGGGCGATCACGGTGAAGACTTCTGGACTAGTGCGTGCGCCGCGAGCGTTTCCTTGGACGCGAGCGACCAGAAGAAGTGCAAATAGCACCGTCTGAGAGAATGAAATAGAGCCAAGGAAGCGGAAGGTGGTAGGTGATGGCCAGCCATACTTCAGCAGAACAGACCTTCAACATCTACTGTGATGAATCCTGTCACTTGGAACACGATCAACAGCAGGCGATGGTTCTGGGGGCGGTGTGGTGCCCCTTGGAGCAAACCAGAGGCCTGTCAGAGGACCTACGCCAAATAAAGACAAGACATGGATTGCGTAGGGACTTCGAAATCAAATGGACAAAGGTCTCGAAAGGTAAGGGAGATTTCTATCTTGAGTTGGTTGCCTACTTCTTCAAGACGGATGCTTTACACTTCCGCGCGCTGATCGTCCCAGACAAGGGTAAGCTAGTCCACCGGGCGTTCCCCGGGCAGGACCACGATCTATGGTACTACAAGATGTACTTCGACATGCTCAAGGTGATTTTGAATCCACATGCAAAGTATCGAATCTACCTTGACATCAAGGATACGCGCGGCGCGGCCAAAGTCCGTAAGCTGCACGACGTCCTGTGCAACAATCAGTACGATTTCAGCCGAAGCATCATTTGTCGCGTACAGCAAGTGCGATCGCACGAGGTGGAGTTACTGCAGCTTGCCGACCTGATGATAGGGGCCGTCGCGTATGCGAATCGCGGATTGAGTGGCAATCGCGGGAAAGAACAAATCGTCGAGGACATGCGGCGGCGGTCAGGATACACCCTGATCGGCACTACTTTACTCAAAGAGGACAAAGTCAACCTCTTTCGCTGGCACGCGCAGGAGGTGGAGTAGTGACCGCAAGTCCGGAATGGCTGCCAGCGCTCATACTACTGTCCGATCACAGTGGGGAATGGCAGCGATATATCGATGCCGTATACGCGGTGTTTCATCGAGATCTAATCGCGTCTCAGCCCAGGTTTCGGGGCAGGTGGGTGCATTGTCGGCGCGATCCGATCATCGATGGCAAGGAAGCGGGTTTTTGGCACTGCACGTCGGAGGGAAAAGACGAGGTATCTCGCACGCCCGACCTGCGCCGCTGTGAGCGAGTGGCGTGGATTCGTGCCACGATCGAGAATAGTAATGATGCAACCATCGACATCTGGGTGCGCGACGATGGCAGGCGCGGACGCCGGGTCCATATCTGGTACAACGAGGAGTACCTCGTTGTTCTCGGAGAACGCAAGGCGCGGTCCCGCTACCAACTCGTCACTGCGTTTTGCACGGATCGGGCACACACCATCCGTAAGAAAAGGAGGGAGCGGGATGGGTTCAAGAACGACTGACGCCGCCCGAAGGCGGCGTCGAAACTCCTTCCACGCGTGGTGGATGAGCTAACGATATTATCGTCTGTGGGCGGGCCGCCGGCAAGAACTATTTCTAAGTGTCTATCGCCAAGGTCCTTATGAGGGCTATCGCCTGTCGGCGGGATAGGGGCAGCGAACCGTGGTGCGTCGCACGGCGAGAATTCCGGATTTCCGGACGTGGAATTGAGGCGCGCTGCGTTGCGGAGTGCATCACGCAAGTGCCGAGCGTCACGACCCACAAGAGCCTGGGGCAGCAGAAGGAAGTGGCGCCGGACCGCGCAGGCGTCGGCAGGGAGCCGAAGGCAGTCGAGAATCACCTGACTGGACTGACAACAGTTCAGTTGCGACGCGAACACACCAACATGGAGCAGAACAATGCATGATGAACGCAGACCGCCAGTATGGCAAATGGTGCGTGACGCCGTTGATGCGCTCGGGGGAGATACGACCAACATTGCAGTCCGTGATTGGATTCTCCGGAAGTACCCCGGCACCAACAAGAGTACGATCTCGTGCCAAATCATCATCTGTTCCGTGAACCATGATTCACGGGTTCACTTTCCCGAGAACCATAAACCCCGCACGTGCAGTGGGCGGCACGACTTCCTTTACCGGCCGCAGAGAGGTCGTATCGTCTGGTATGATCCAGCCAGGCATGGCATCTGGGAGATCGCCGAACGAGACGACGGATCGCTGTGCGTTCAGACAGCCAATGACGCGCAGGATGGCGGCAGTGACGCCTCAGTTCCGCCTATTGGCACAGAGGGACACCCAGCGGGTGAGGGTGCGACATTTGCGGCCGAATCGCATCTGCGTGACTACCTGGTTCAGCACCTTGAGGACATCGAGCCCGGCATGGACTTATTCGTAGACGAACAGGGCATCGATGGCGTTGAGTACAGCACGCCCATTGGGCGTATCGACATCCTGGCGACCGACCGGGAAGGGCGTTTCGTCGTGATCGAGTTGAAGGTCGGCCAGGGACCTGACGCTGTGTGCGGTCAGTTGATGCGCTACATGGGCTGGACCAAGCGACACTTGGACGAGGACAGTGCGGTCCGCGGCATCATCGTCGCCCAGCGTGTGTCGGACCGAATCCGCTATGCCCTGGCCGACGTGCCGAACGTGACACTGAAGGAATACGAGCTTAGCCTGAAGCTCCGTGACGCTGAGCCGTTGGAGTAGTTAACGGGGGCGTCTACGGTCTCCAAGATGACGACATGCTGATGACGCGAATGGAGAGCTCGGTTCTAGGGGAGCGAAAGAATGCCACAACCAGACACAATTAGAGAAGCTATCCAGGAGTGCTTCCGATCACACGGCGGCCAAGAACTGCAGGTCCAGGTGGTGGCGGCCTGGATCGATCAGCACTACCCCGGGCGGTGGAAGGACGTCGCGACGTCGATGGCCGACCTGACCATCAGTGGCCACACGTCGTCAACCTATCGTGACAGTGACAAGTACTTAATCCGCGTCAGTACGGGCGTAGACCGCCTGAGTGATAGCCACCGGATGTAGTGGAGCCGGTCGATCGTATCTTGCGGTTCGAAGCTGCGCCGGGAAGTAGATCGTCGACGCGGCAGACCGGGCTCCATCGCTGCCGAGTTGTGGCCGTCACTCTTCCGCGGCTACGTCGGGCTCTCTGTTCAGCCTGGCCCGCCACTGTTCGGCTTGGCCCGTGTCACCAGTGGTCTCGTAGAGCCTGATCAGGGAGGCTACGGCACGTTGAGCGCGGATACTCTGCGGCCCCACCGCAGCGGCCAGACCCTCGTAGCCGGCGAGTAACTGTTCCTCGGCCTCGGCGTGGCGACCAAGACTCAACAGGCAATCGCCAAGACGCGTCCTGGCATCCATTATTCTGTAGTGGGCGGGAGGCAGGGCTTTCTCAAGCAGGCCCACGCTCAGGCGAAACTGGCGTTCGGCTTCCGCGAAACGCCCTTGTACATAATACAGATCCGCCAGTCCCGCGTAGATCAGCGCCACCCGCGGGTGGCCGGGCGAGTAGACGCTCTCGGCGACGCTCAACGCCTCTCGGTAGCGAAGCTCGGACTCGTCGTGAGCACCGATCGCCTTGAGCAGCGCCGCCAGGCTGGTCAGGCTGTTGGCGACCGACGGGTGCTCGTCACCGTATATTCTGCGTCGCATGGCCAGCGCCTGGCGATGGAGGCTCTCTGACTGGGTTGTGTCACCGAGATCCTTCAGAACGTTGGCCAGGTTGTTCATGGTCAGGGCCACGGTGGGATGCTCGTCCCCGTGCATGCGGCGGTAGATCGTCAGGGCCTCGCGGTTGGCCTGCTCGCTGCCCTCGAAGTCGCCCTGGACTCGGAGCAGGGCGGCCAGGCCCACCAGGCTGGCGGCCACGGCCGGGTGCTGGTCGCCAAACAACTTGCGATTGAGTTCGAGAGCTTGAGTGTAGAGTGACTCTGCCTCGGCGAACTCGCCCTGGGAATGCAGCGAGGAGCCCAGGTCGAAGAGACACTTGGCATAATCCGCCGACTGATCGTCACTCACCGTGCGCTGAATCTCGAGCGATTGGCGGTACAGGGGTTCAGACTCAGCGTAGCGGCCGCGATGATCCAGCAGCAGGGCCAGATCGTGCATGCTCCGGGCCACGGCGTAGTGCTCTTCGCCATAGAGCTCCCGTCGCACGCCCAACACCTCGACGAACAGCTTTTCGGCGGTGGCGTAGTCGCCCTTCTGCTGCAGCACGCTGGCGAGCAGTTCCTGACTGACGGCCGTGGCGCCGTGGGGTATCGGCAACAGATTCCGCTGGATGGCCAACGCCTGTCGGGCAAGCGATTCGGCCTCGTCAAACTCGCCTCGGTAGTACTCCAGTCTGGCCAGATCGGCCAGGCTGGCAGCCACTTTGGGGTGTTCTTGGCCGAACTCGGATCGACGCAGCTCCAGGGCGGCAACCAGATGCAGTCGGGACCGCTCAAACTCCGCCAACCCACGGTAGGCCTTGCCGATGGTGCTCCGGACGTCGGATTCCACCGCGGGCTGGTCGTGCAGCAGGTGGGGCAGGTCCGTCGAGAAGTCATCCAGGAGTTGCCGCACGGTGTATTCGCGGCCCTGGACCAGGCTGGGATCGGCGGAACTGATCATCTGCTCCAGCAGGCTGGCCACAGTATTGGCACGCGTAGCCTCGCGCCGGGCTTCGAGCGCGCTGGCCTCGGCCAGCTCCCGCTGGCGGGCCTCGGCGTTTCGAGCGACAGCAGCCTGTTGCGAAGCCTCGAGGGCATCGTCCCGCTGCCGCGAGGCCTCGATCATCGCCAGGCTGGTGCCGATCAAGCCACCGCTCAAGGCCAGGAACGCCGCCGCCAAGCCGGCAACCAGGCCGGCGTGGCGCTTGGCGAACTTGCCGAGCCGATAGAACGTGCTCGGCGGGCGGGCGACGATGGGCTCGTCTGCCAGGAAGCGGCGCAGGTCGGCGGCCAGGGCCGCGGCGGTCGGGTAGCGCCGCTGCCGGTCCTTGGCCAACGCGGTGGACACGACGGTATCCAGGTCTCCCCGATAGACCGAGTTGCGGGCCGACAGGCTGGTCGGCTCCTCGTCACGAATGATCCGGACGGCCTCGGCGATCGGCCGATCCTGAACCGCGTGGGGCAGCGAGCCGCCCAGCAGCTCAAAGAGCACCACGCCCAGCGAATAGACGTCCGACCGGGCGTCCAGTTGCGACGGATCCCCGCTGACCTGCTCGGGACTCATGTAAGCCAGTGTACCAATGAGTTGTCCCGCATGGGTCTGCAGGGTCATGGTCTGCAGGTCGGCACTGGTCGCCCGGGCCACGCCAAAGTCCAGCACCTTGGGCTGTCCGTCGGACGTAACGAGAATGTTGGCCGGCTTGAGGTCGCGGTGTATGACGCCTCGCTGGTGGGCGTGCTCGACCGCGTCACAGACGCGAACGAACACCGCCAACCGTCGCCGCGTGTCCAGCTGGTTCTGGCGAGCGTACTGCGTGAGTGACGCCCCCTCTATGTACTCCATGGCGAAGAAGTGTCGGCGCAGGGTGCGGCCCTCGGGCGTGGCGATCTCGGTCTGACCGGCTTCGTAAATGTGGGCAATGCCAGGATGCTGCAGTCTACCCAACAGGTTGGCTTCATGCTCGAACCGTCTGGGCAGCTCGCCTGAACCCAGGCCGGCCTTGATCACTTTGAGGGCCACGGTCCGTCGCGGGTTCTGTTGCCGGGCCTGGTAGACGGTACCCATGCCGCCTTCGCCGATGATCCGAACCACCTCGTACTGCCCGATGCGCTGGGGGATACCCGGGTCCTCCGCCGGCGCCGCTTCCGGCGGCAGCGTCATGACGGGCTGATCCATGAAAGTACCCAGCCCCGCGTCATGATTGGCCAGCAGTCTCTCGACAAGCGACAGGAGCCGGGCGTTGTCGGCACAGCGGTGATTCAGCATAGGCCCGCGGTCGCCGGGCGGGACGTCAGCGAGTTCGTCGAAAACGTCCTCGGCCTTCTTCAGCAGGGCGCTATCCATGGGGATCGGTCTCGGTGGGATCGTCATCGGGTGACGACAGCAGCGTGTACAGCAGCGTCTTGGCAAAGCGCCAATCCCGCTCCACGGTGGGGACGGAGATACCCAGCGCGGCGGCGGTCTCGGCCGAGGACAGCCCGGCGAAGTAGCGCAGCATGACGACGCGGGCCTTGCGTGGATCGGCCTGCTCCAGGCGGGTCAGCGCTTCGTTCAACGACAGGATGTCGTCCGTGGGCGGGCTGATAATCGGCTCGACCAGGTCGACACCGTCCGCATCGACGCGCTGATGGGCGCCGCCGTGCTTCACGCTGGCCTTTTTCCGGGCCTGGTCGACCAGAATCTGCCGCATGGCCTGGGCAGCGGCGGCGAAGAAATGGCCCCGGCTGTTCCAGCCTGAATCCTCGCTGCCGATCAGCCGGACGTAGGCCTCGTGCACCAGGGCAGTCGGTTGGAGCGTGTTGCCCGGGGGCGTGCGGGCCATCCGCGAGCGAGCCAGCTTGCGCAGTTCCTCGTAGACCAGGGGCAGTAATTCGGCTGCCGCTCGCGAATCGCCGGCCGCGGCGGCGTTGAGCACCTGAGTGACCGGTCCCGACTTCATCTTCGGCGTCCTACCCCCAGCCATTTTGATGGGTGGCGCAGCGGGATTTCGAACTGATCTCTGAGGGCGTTCCGTAGCGCCCCACGTTAATGCCCGATCTGCGGTTTGGCCCCAGGGCATTATACCACGTCGCCGCCGGTCTGCGGAGGGAACCGGCCCAGCTAATCCGACCGAGTCTCCGGTGCGTTCCACGTCGCCGCGGTTGGGTGTGAGGAGTATGTAGAAGATGGAAAGCAGCAAATTGCACCAACGCGGCTTGATCGGCCTGGTACTGGCTGCTGTGGCCTGTGCACTGCCCGGCACGGTTGCTACGGCCACCCTGAAGCCGCCCGTGAAGATCCAGATGGCCAACGGCACTTTGGCAGCGGAGCACGGGCTGGAGTACGCCGGCGCGTTCGAAGTCTATGTCGGCCTGCCCGGGACGATCACTGAGCTTCAGATCAAGGGTGACGGGTGGACGGTGGTGTCCGCCGAGTTCCCGACCGTATCGGGACCGGTCCCAGCCGGCGTGCTGCGGATTCCGTTCCGGGCCAGGCCGACGAATGCCGACCAGCCTATCGGCCTGAGCTTTCGCTTCGACGGCCGCCCGGTTCGGCGGTCGTTCGAAATCGGGCCCGCCCGAGTTGCACGAAATGCACAGCGGGCCCTGCTGCGCCGAGTCGACCTACCCGGCGAGCCGAGGTTAGTGACAGAGCCGGACACTACTTCCGAACAGCAGGTACCCCTCGACCGAGGCCCGGACGCGCGGGAGTCAGGCACATCTGAAGCTCGCGGCGGGGCTATTCCGCTGCGCTTCACCGGGCGGTTCTTCTATGAGCGCGAGGATGGTCGACTGGTCGGCGCGGATAACATCAGGGTGGAGGTCATGGACGACGATGGCCTGGCCAGCGACCCGCTGGTCGACGAAGTGATCTGGTCAGGCAGGACGGACCAGCACGGCAACTTCGACTCCGGCGTGGTCATGTGGGACGACTGCGACGTGGTGGGGTGCGACGAGCCGGACATCTATGTTCATATCGAGTGCGACACGGAGATCGCACAGGTGCAGTCGAGCGACCTCGACGAGACCGACTACTTCTGGTGGACCATCGATGACATTATCGAGAACTTCACGGGCAGCGAGGTGAACTTCGGTGACCTGGCGCCGGCCGGCGGCAACGACGGCGCCGTTCACATCTGGAACAGCATCATCCGGGCCCATCGTTACATACTGGAGCGTAGTGGCATCAACCTGCCTATCGTCGATGTGCAGTGGCCCGAGAGCGAGGACGGCGCCTATTACATCCCCTTCTACGAGGAGATTCACATCGGTCCCAATCGCACCTGGAACGAGGGCACGCACACGCACGAATACGGTCATCACTTCATGGAGAACCGGTCGGTCAACCCGGCAGCCGATTATTGCAACGGCTTCTGTGACGGCGACGGTTCCTGTGACTTCGACGAGGACTGCCCGGACGAGGGACACTGCTCCTGGTGCCCGGAAAACGACCACGACGCCTTCAACGAGGGCTGGCCGGACTACCTGGGTGATGTACTGCCCCGCGATTACGAGAATCACTACGTGTTCTTCGACGACGGCACTCCGTACCAGCCGCTGAGCCCCAAGAGCTATGAGAACCTCGACGTCTGCTGCGTGGACGACCTGACCTACGATCCGATCATCACCGAGGGCTTCGTGGCGGCGCTACTAGTGGACATCCACGACGCCAGGCAGGACGACCACAACGGCGACGGGATACGCGACCTGCTCTGCCTGGGGCCGGAGGAGATTCTCTATGTCGTCGATGTATACGAACCCATCACGGTGAATGACTTCATCGATGGCTTCCGGACCGAGTATCCGCAGCACATGGCGCGGTTCTGGTCCACGGCGTTCAACGCTGGCGGCGCCGCCTATGTGGCGAACTTTCCGGCCGATGCCCAGCCGCCCGGCGTAGTGCCCTACTGTGACTCTTCCACCCACCCGCTCGGCGTGGGGGGCTCTTTGCCCTGTATCACCATCGAGTTCGACGTTGCCCCGGACGATGTCACGGGAACATCCCAGTACAGCGCCGTGGCCACGCAGAACCCGGCGGGCATGGATCCGGGCGAGGACGCGGCAGCGGTGTGGGGCACGGAGGACTGTCGTCTGACAACGATTGTGCCCACCACGGGCCTGGGGGAGTGGTACATCAGCATCAAGGGCCAGGACAACGACGGCAACTGGTCCAGCCAGTGGGCGACGTTCGGACCGTTCGAGGTAATCGATTGCGACGGCAGCGGTATCCTGGACGTGTGCGACATTGACTGTAACAGCGAAGGAATTCCCGGCTGCCAGGTCGCGGACCTCTGCTCGGGTGCGGCCGGCACTTGCGGCACTGCGTCTGACTGCAACACGAACTTCATCCCCGACGCATGCGACATCGCCGATGGAACGAGTGAGGACTGCAACGACGACGGCGTGCCGGATGAATGCCAGCCCATGAAACGCTTCCTGGCAGCCAGCGAGGGCAACGAGAGCCGCTGGGAGGTGACGGCCAACTGGGAGAACACCCAGCGGCCGGTGGATGGCGACCATGTCTGCATCCGGGATGGCATTCCGACGGAGTACGTCACCTACAAGGAGGACTACCGGCTGCTGTCGTCGCTCTCCTGCGAGATTGATTTCGAGATCGACGGGGCGATGTCTCCGTGGCCGGAGCTCGACCTCGACGGGCCCTCGTTCATCGACGGCAACCTGGCCATGAGCGGGGCCGCCACTCTGACCAACACCGACGATCTGCAGGTCGGCGGGGTCTTCAACTGGGCCGACGGCATCCTCCGAGGAAACGGAACAACGACGGTCGCCGGAGGAATGAATCTGACCAGCGGGTCGGTCGAGATATGGTCTCCCCATCACCTGACCATCAGCGGCGGCGAGGTAAACGCCGGCGGCCGACTCATGGATTTGTACGGCAGCTCGAAGCTGACCATCGGCCAGGG
>JANQGB010000709.1 GCA_028277545.1 Phycisphaerae bacterium
AGTAGCACTGACAGACCCCGCCCCGTCAGGCACGCTGGGGCAAGGCACGCGCAGCGTCGCCCCGAGAATCTTCACCCGTTGCGGATCGGTCTGCTGCCTCAGTCCGACCTCGTCACGTACCGCAGCCAGGCCAGCCCATCCCCCAATCGCTCCAGGTGCACAAGATCAAGGTCGATCACACCGTCGGCCGCCGTCAGGTCCGCAGCGCGGAAGATCGACTGCGGCGTCCTGCCACCTACCAGGTGAGGGCTGACCAGTATGCTTACCTCGTCCACCAGGCCGGCCCGAAGCAACAGGCCGTTGAGCGTGCCGCCGCTATCGACGACCACCCTCTCAGTACCGTACCGGCCGTGGAGTTCCTCCAGCGCCGCCGGCAGATCGACCTTCTCCCGGCCGGTGACGATGCAGTCGACGTGTCGCCGCCGAAGGTAGTCGAGGTAGGTGTCCGGCGTGAAATTGGAGCACAGCGCCACCATCTGTCGCCAGTAGGGCTGCTGGCCAAGAACGTGCCAATTGCGGAGGCGTCCGCCGCTGTCCGGCACGACGAGCAGGGGGCGCCGATCGTCCGCTTTGCGCTCCGGTGGCTTGAAGGCGTCGTCGTCTTCGGGCGGCAGCGGTTGCTGCGGATTGAATATGGTGTTGCTGCCCGCCAGGTGGGCGTCCATACCCAACCGACCGGCTACGTCGTAGTGCAGGCCGATGTTGGCAGGAAACCAGTCGATCCGCCCGTCAACGCTCACCTGGTTGTGCAGGATGACACGTGGTTTCACTACGCAGCCTCCTTCAAGGGAAATGCCTCCGGCGATGTTAAAATCTCCGCCGTATTTCCGTCAACGCCTGGCCCGGGAGTGAGCCAGCAGCACGTCTCCTCCACGCACCAACGCACCTGGTGAGAAACAGTGGTTTGACCGGTAGGCACCCTACACCTGCCCAGGGGTGGTATAATGAGTGGCCGGATCGCCGTTTGGCGGGAGATGACTCGGGTACGTCAAGGGTGAGGTGACACGAACGATGGCAACAGCGCGATGGAAGCTGAGCAAGGGGCGCACCTGGCGACAGAAGCTGGAGCAGGAGCATCCCAACCACGGCAGGATCGTTGACGTCCCGCCGGCCATGCAGAAGCGGTTCGGCACCGGAAAGATGCTCATTCCCAGACCGCTCGACGTGGATGCGGTCATGCGTAAGGCCCGAAAGGGCAAGCTGGTTACCCATTCCCAGATTCGCGATGAGTTGGCCCGGCAGTCAGGCGCCGACAGTACCTGCCCGATGACCAACGGCATGTTCGTCCTGATTGCCGCCGAAACAGCGGAGGAAGACCTTCGAGCCGGCAGGAAGCGGATCACACCGTATTGGCGCACCATCAAGGACAACGGCAACCTCAACGACAAGTTCCCCGGCGGAGCCAAACAGCAGGCGGCCAGGCTGCGCCAGGAGGGCTTCACAATCCGTCCAGGCAGAGGCAAACAGCCACCAAGAGTCGAGAACTTCGAGAAGCACCTGATGAAGCTGGCCCCTGCCGACCGGTCCGATGACGGCCGGGGCAACATAGACACGGCGCTGATGCGCATGTGAAGGGGGACACGTGCGGCGCTACGCGATCAAGTGCTGCGTGTCCCGGGCGATCATTAGTTCCTCGTCCGTGGGGATGACCCAGATAGCGATGCGGCTGTCGTCGGCGGAGATGGGGAAGGGCTCGGCTGCCCGTCGGTCGTTGCGGCCGGCGTCGAGTCGGATCCCGAGCGGTTCCAGCCCGTCCAGAATGCGGTGCCGCATCGCGGCACTGTTCTCGCCGATTCCGCCGGTGAAGGCCAGGGCATGGCAGGTCCCCAACTGGGCTAGAAACGCGCCGACATACTTGCGGGCCCGATGAGCAAAGACGTCAACCGCCAGGGCGGCCCGCTCATGCCCACCGGCCGCCGCGGCCAGCACATCACGAAGATCGCGGGAGACCCCACTGAGTCCCAGCAGGCCGCTCTGCTTCTCCAGCGATGCCCGAATCTGCTCCAGTGACATTCCCCGGCCGGCGAGGTGGAAGATGATGGCCGGGTCCAGGTCGCCGCTGCGCGTGCCCATCACCAGCCCTTCCAGGGGTGTCAGGCCCATGGACTGGTCGACGGCTTCTCCTGCCCGGATGCAGGCCATGCTGCAGCCATTGCCCAGGTGCAGGGTGATCAGGTTCGGCTTCTCCCGCCCGACCAACTCCGCGGCCCGACCTGCCACGTAGCGATGGCTGGTGCCGTGGAAACCGTAGCGCCGTACCTTCTCCTCGGCGTACCACTCGTAGGGGACGGCGTAGTGAAAGGCGGCTGGCGGCATGGACTGGAAGTAGGCGGTATCGAATACCGCCACCTGCGGTCTTCCCGGCAGGATGGCCATGGCGGCCCGCAGGCCGGCCAGGTTGGCAGGATTGTGCAGCGGGGCAAGCTGGCTGCACTCGTCGATGGCCGCGAGCACTCCCTCGTCGACCACGACGGACTCGGCAAAGGACTCTCCGCCATGGACCACTCGATGGCCTACTCCCGCGATTTGCCCGGGGTCGCTCAGCGGCGGCGGCTGGCCGCAGGTGGTCAACAGGTCGATGATCCGGGCAACACCGACGGAGTAGTCACCGATCGCCTCGGAGAGTTCGGTTGACTCACCGGCACAGGTATGGCTGATGCGCGACTCCACCTCGCCGATGCGCTCGATTAGACCCACCGCGAGTTCCGCCTGCTGCGTCATGTCGTACAGCTTGTACTTGACTGACGAACTGCCGCAGTTAATCACCAGGATGTTCATGGTCCGGCTTTCTCTCAAGCGTCAGGTCGCCGCTGCCTGGATGGCGGTCACGGCCACGGTGTAGACGATGTCTTCCACCTTGCAGCCGCGGGAAAGGTCGTTGACCGGCTTGTTCAGACCCTGGAGAACGGGTCCGACGGCCAGGACGCCGGCGGAACGCTGAACCGCCTTGTAGGCAATGTTGCCGGCGTTGAGGTCAGGAAAGACGAAGACGTTGGCCCGCCCCGCCACCGGCGAGTCCGGCTGCTTGAGTTTGCCGACCTCGGGATCTATCGCGGCGTCATACTGCAGCGGCCCGTCCACAACCAGATCCGGGTTGCGTTCTTTGACCAGGGCGGTGGCCTCTTTCACCTTGTCCACCGAGACGCCCGCACCGGACGCTCCCGTCGAATAGGACAGCATGGCTACCCGCGGCTCGATTCCGAAGGCGCGGGCGGTATGAGCCGAAGCCAGGGCGATCGAAGCCAGCTCCTGCGCGTTGGGGTTGGGCACGATGGCGCAGTCCCCGTACACAAGCACCCGGTCCGGTAAGGCCATGAAGAACACGCTCGAAGCCAGCCCGAAATCCGGCTTGACGCGGATGATCTGCAACGCCGGCCGAATTGTGTCCCCGGTTGAGTGCACGGCTCCGGAAACCAACCCGTCGGCATCTCCGTTCTGCACCATGACCGTGCCGAAATTGATGGGCGACTCGTCCAACCACTCGCGCGCCACTTGCGGCGTCATGCCGCCGCGTTTGCCCTTGCGGAGCTCGACGACGGTCTGGGCATAACGATCCCGATCCCCGGACTCGTGCGGATCAACCAGGCGTACCCGGTCATCCAGCTTTATGCCCGCCTGATGGGCCCAAAGTTCGATTTCCTCCGGATCACCCAGCAAGGTCAGCGGGCACAGATCCAGCTCGAGAATCCGGCCCACTGCCCGAATTGTCCGGGGCTCTTCGCCCTCGGGCAGCACGATGCGCTTGCCGCTGGTCCTGGCCTGCTCGGCGAGCTGCTCCAGGAAGGCGTCAGACCCCGACCGCCGGTGAACCGGCCGAGGCATCTCCAGTGCCTCTCGCAGTCGCTCGTAGTCGACGTGCTGCTGGACAGCGGACGTAGCGGTGAGGATCTTGTCGGAGTCCTGCGGCCGGATACGGACACTCAGATCCGCGATTCGTTTGGCGGTGGTGAACGTATCCGACCCGACCGCCATGATCGGCAGGTTGGGCAGTTCCAGGTCCTCGATCAGGTCCGTGATTTCCGGGCTGGGCCGCAGTCCACCCGTCAGGATGATCCCCGAGACCGAGCGCTGCCGGTGCGAGACCTGGGCGCAAGCCAGCACCATAAGCACGCCATCGCGATCGCCGGGTATCACTACCAGCGTCTTGTCGGTGTTCAGGTGGCGCAGAACGTGGCCTGGCTCCATGGCGGCGATGATCGTGCGGGTAGCCACCGTGTTGAGAGCGTCCGCACCAGCCAGCACCTCGGCGCCCAGCGCCTCAGCCACCTGGTCCAGCTTCGGATAGCCCAGGAAACTGAGGCCGGGGATCACACCGAACAGGGGAATACCGGCCTTCTCGAAACGATCTGCAATCCGCTGACGCGCTGGCTCGAACGGCGTGTCCTCGAGTCTGTTTACGACCACGCCAAGAACCGCTACGCCCTTCTCCTGGAAGCCCCTGTTGGCGGTCATGACCGAGGCCGCCAACTGATCCACATCAGTCGACCCGGAGTCGCCACCACCGCGGGCCACCAGCAGCACGGGGGAGCCCAGGTGGGCGGCGATGTCCTCGTTGATGGCCATGTCGAACACGTTCATGGCCCGCTGGTTGTTGATGCCCTCTAGCAGGACGAACTGCTTGCCCCGCTGCAAGGCCCGAAAACGCTGGATGATCAGTTCAAGCAGTTCGTCGCGACGCTCGCGGGCAACGAGCTCGCGGGCCTCTTCGACGGTTACCGGACAGAGCTCACCCGCCGCTTCCGGCAGGTGGTTGGCCTGCCTGATCACCGAGACGTCCTGGTCGCTGGGA
>JANQGB010000721.1 GCA_028277545.1 Phycisphaerae bacterium
CATGAGAACGAGTTTGAAGGCACTCGCTGTGGCCGGTTTGATGGCGGTGGTCAGTGCGGCGATGGCGGAAGGTCCGGAGCTGGCCGCGAAGCAGGCGGCGCCGCGGTTGCCAGACGTGACCTACACGATTCTCCCCGAGAGCTTCGGCGCGGACGGTTGTGCGACGGGTACCGGCCTCTGGCCTCCGTGCCCCAAGTGTCCGATACTCTTTGGGCCAGAGTTCACGGGTACTATTACCTTAACGCCGCACGTCCGCGTCATGCCCGGCCACAGGACCTATGACGTGACTATCGAGGATTGGATGGTCACCTTCGGCTACGATGACGAGCCAGCCGAGGTCACCGGCCAGGGTACCTTCGACCGGTGGACCTGGACGGATGGCACCACCTGGCAGATCATGACACTGGACCTGGAGGTCTACGGCGAGACGGTACACTTCTCCAGCGGCGTTGTGGAGGATCCGCACCTGGCGGGCAGTGGCACCAATCCGGACATCGAGATCAGTCTGGCGAGTGTCGACACAGGGTGTTGGGGATACTGGTTCTTCCTCGAGGCTGAATATCTGCCGGCACCGGCCCCAATCGAGAGCAAGGCAGACGCTACCCCGAGCTTCGAAACGAACTGAGTGCGGGTCACGCTGTTGTGCAGTGACGTGGGTCAGTCGGGCAAGCAGACACCTCCGCTGTAACGCTTCATCCCCGAAGACCGCGCCCGCGTCCTACGCCAAGGTCCATATAGGTGGCCAATAAGTAGCCGACACAGACCGAGCTGCTGCGTGATCGCGCTGTGCTACGAATCCTTCCACGTAGAGGCACCTGTTCTACTGCCCTACAAGAGCCTCTCGGTTGACACCCATCCCTCCTGGTTGGCCACATGTTCCTAGTCGCCGTCAGCAAACTTTGCGCCGCGCACGCGCATCGCCAGACTGTAGAGTTTGCCCTTGCAGGTCAGAAAGAGCGTCGACCCCTCTGCTCCGCCGAAGGTGACGTTCGAGCAGAATTCCGGCACCGGGATCAGGCCCAGACAGGCGCCGGTGGAATGCACCACCCAGACGCCGCCACGTCCGGTGAAATAGAGATTGCCGTCGGCGTCGATGGTCATGCCGTCCGGGTCGCTACGATCCTCGGTGGCTGGATCGAAGAACACTTGGCCTTGGCCAAGCGATCCGCCGGACCGAATCGGGTAGCTTCGCCAGTGTTTTCGAAAGCTGTCCGCCACGTACAGCACACTGCCATCGCGGGAGGCGATCAGCCCGTTCGGCGCCGCCATATCCTCAATCACTTTGGATACCTGGCCGTCGGGTGACAGGCGATACACGCCGCTGGTGGTGCGCCGGCCAAAATCGGGATCGGTGAAGTAGATGTTCCCGGTAGAGGTCTGGCAGACATCGTTCGGCTGGTTCCACGTCTTGTCCTCCGCGAGGATGGTCTGCTCTGTCAGTCCGGCAGCACCGACGTCGTAGCTGAGCACGCGGTGGCCGTAAGCCTGGGCACAGAGCAGACGACCGTCGGCAGCCAGGTACATGCCGTTGATGCCCTCGGTCCGGTCCAGATACACCGCCACGTTACCGGCATCCTCCAGGCGTAGGACCTGCTGGTTGTCCTTACCGAACGCCGTGAAGTAAAGTCTCGCCGTGCCCGGATCCCAGACCGGCCCCTCGAAGAACCGATCATCCGCGTAGAGTTCGACCAGCGAGGCACCAGGTTCTACTGTCGGAGGCAACGGCGGCGGCGCATCGTTTCGGCACTGCCGGTCGCGGATCCAGAGGGCAATGCGACGAGCCACGGCAGTTATGACCTTCGTCTGGCCCGTCCCCGCGGCGACCGCCAGCACAAAGCGCACCCCAGTGGCCGGGTCGTCGACATAGGCCAGATCCAGGCTGAAGTTGCTGATCAGGCCCGCCTTGTGGAAGTAGCTGGCATCGGGAAAGGCCAGTTCAGCAGCGTTCGTCCAGGCATAGGGACCGGCCTTTCGATTCTGCAAGCCGGTGAGTCCGCCTCCGCCATGTCGCAAGAGGTTTAACTGCGCGGCGGTCAGGCGATAGCGCTCCTCCGGCGGCAGGTGTTCGTGGAACATGATTCGTCGCAGGCAGTCGGCCATCTCGCGTGTGGACGTGCAGTTGCCGGTGGTCTCGCTTATCACCGTGGCCCCACGCTGCTGGGCATAGGACACCCCCGACCAACTGTGTTCGACGACCGTGGACCTGCCGTCCGGGGCTCGCAGGGTGATCCGCTGAGGCTCCTGGCGGACGTATTCATACGGCCGCCCCAGCACGTAGCCCCGCATGAGGGCCGAGTGAGGAAAGCCCCGCTCCGGGATCAGGAACGAGCTGTTCAGCCGATCGACCCCCACAAACCGCAGCAGCAGCGTGTAGTCCTCGTTTGAGGAGCGGCGAAAGACCTCACTGAGCATCTCCGTCATGGTCCGGGCGCAGTCCAGCACCCACCGGTCATCGGTATAGCGTTCGAAGATGAGGGCGCAGTCTGTGTCCATCTCCAACTCGTTGAGGTACTCCAGGGCCGCCACAGCGGTATAAACCTTGATCACGCTGGCCGGCCAGAAGTTCACCGCTTCGCCACTGTCCTGGTAGTGATGCCAGGCGAATTGGGGATCGCCTCCCTGGTCCGTCACCACGACGACGGATGCCCACTTGGCCACTTCAGGCGATACGTCCGACAGCGCTTCGTCGAGCGTTTCCCAGGGCGCGGAGCAGGAGGACACGATCGCAACGATAAGCAATATAGCGGCATGCATCTGGTTACCTTCTCCTTGCCCGGCGGGCCGGCGCGTTCGCCGTGCGGACCTACGGCCTTGGTGTAATGTCGGGAGGCGTCTTCGTAAAGGCCCGCGCCTAAAGATCGGTCACCGCGAACCTGCGGCACGATGCTCGCCCCCGTTGTTCCGGGGACTCGGGCAGCGCGTTCGGATAAGGCGATCGTTGCTTCGGCCGATCAGGTCGGCAGCAGATCCCGGGACGCCCACGCGCATGGGTGCGGCAACGGCCAGTGCGGTTTGTTATGTGGTGAGTTGACGGCAGTCAGGGACGGGCGGGTCCTGGTCCGAACGGTTCGAGTTCGGCCAGGTATTCATTGGCCACTCGCACGAGGCTCCGGTCTACGGACCGGGTGACCACGATGCGGAAGTCGGCGATGGCCCCCGTCAGGTCGCCCATCACCACCTTCGCTTCGCCCCGGCAGCGGTAGGCATACATGTAATCGGGATCCAACTCGACGGCCCGATCGAAGTCGGCGATGGCCTTGTCGTATTCGTTACCCAAGAGCCAAGTCTGCCCACGCCCGCAGTAAGCCGGGGCGTATTTGGGCTTGATCCGCATGGCCTGGTTGTAGTCGGCCACGGCCCCGGCGACGTCTCCTATGGCGCTCTTGATCATGGCCCGGTCACAGAACACCGCGTGGTTCTCCGGCTCGAGCAGGGCAACCTTGTTCAGATCGGCGATCGCGCCGGACAGGTCTCCGTAGGTGTGTTTCGTGTGGGCCCGGGCCACGTGAGCGTCGATACGCTGGGGGGCAATGGCAATGACCCGGCTGAAGTCGGCAATCGCCCGCCGGTGCTGGCCCACTGCCTCGAGGCACTGGGCCCGGCCGATGAAGGCGTCGATCGCCCGGGGGTCCAGTCGAAGCGATTCGGTGTAATCGGAAATCGCGCCGCGCAGGTCGCCGGTGGCTCGCTTGGCATTGGCGCGGTTGTAGTACACCACCGGGTCCTTGGTGCCCAGGCGAATTACCCTGTTGTAGTCGTCGATCGCGCCGACGAGCTCGCCGAGCGCCTTGCGGCTCATGGCCCGCTTGTGGTAGGCGATGGCGTCATCGGGAGCCAGGCGAATGGCTTCATCGTAGTCGGCGATGGCCGCGGTCCAGTCTTTCACCAACCGGTGGGCATCGCCGCGTCGCAGGTAACTTCCGGCTATGGAGGATTCCAACTGGATGGCCGCGGTGAGATCCTCTATGGCGCCTCGCGCGTCGCCGGCAGCCAAGCGGGCCGCACCACGCCCGGTATAGCCGTCGGCCTGGTCCGGCGCCATCTCGATCGCCTTGGTTAGATCAGCGATGGCACTGTCGTGCCGGTCGACCGCTCCAAACGCGACGCCGCGAGATACGTAGTGACTCCGCTCCTGGGGAGAGAGTTCGATCAGCTTGGTCAGGTCGTCGATGGCCTCGGCGTACTTGCCCTGCTGCGTGAGCGCCTCAGCCCGGCCGGCAAGTGCGGTCGCGTCCTGAGGACGGAGGTCGATCGCCTGAGTGAACGCAACGACGGCCTCTGCCACGTCCCCCCGGCGTTGACACTGCTCGGCACGGGTCACTAGCTCTGCGTACGGATCGCTCTCCGCCTTCGCCAGGACCGGGCCCTTGAACCAGAATATTGCTCCACCGCCCACCAGAATCAGCGCGAAGATGAGTCCAACGAGGACGCTCTTGAACTTCGAGGGTGCGTGAGGAACCGAGGAATCCCCCGATCGATGCCAGTTGTCGCTGGGT
>JANQGB010000793.1 GCA_028277545.1 Phycisphaerae bacterium
GCCAAGCGGTCACCACCGCCCAGGGCGAGGAAATGAAACGCGACGAGAGCGTGTTCCTCCTGGGCCAGGACGTGGGCCTCTACGGCGGCGCGTACCAGGCAACGCGTGGGCTGGCGACCGAATTCGGCACGGACCGCGTGATCGACACGGCCATCTCCGAAGCCGCCATTGCGGGCGCGGGTGTCGGCGCGGCCCTGCGGGGCATGCGGCCGATCGCCGAGCTGATGTATATCGACTTCGTTACCATCGCCATGGACCAACTCGTCCACGTCGGCGCGTATAACCGTTACATGTTCGGCGGCAAGGCGAAGGTGCCCATGGTCCTGCGCAGCGAAGGAGGCGTCGGACGCTGCATCGCCGCGCACCACTCCGAATCACTCGAAGCCTGGCTCATGCACACGCCGGGCCTCTACGTCGTGATGCCCTCGACGCCCTACGACGCCAAGGGCCTTCTCAAAGCCGCCATTCGCAGCGACAACCCCGTGGTGTTCATCGAGCACAAAGCCACGTATGGACAGGTCGGCCCCGTCCCGGAAGGCGACTACATCATCCCGCTGGGCGTAGCCGACATCAAACGGCCCGGCACCGACGCGACCATCGTCAGCTACAGCCGCATGGCGATGACCGCCCTGGAAGCCGCCAAGGTCCTGGCCGAACAGCACGGCATCAACGCCGAAGTGATCGACGTCCGGACCGTCAAGCCGCTCGATATGAACACCATCGCCGAGTCGGTCAAGAAGACGGGCCATCTGGTGACCGTCAGCGAAGGCTTCTGTTGGTGCGGCGCCGGACGCGAGATCGCCGGCCAGTTCATGGAATACGACTTCGGGGACGGCACCCAGGGATTCGACTACCTCGACAGCCGGCCGATCAATCTGGCGGCCGCCGACGTGCCCCCGCCCATGAGCGAACCGCTCGAGGCCGAGAGCATTCCCTCCGTGGAGAAGATCGTCGCCGCGGTGAAGCAGTGCCGGGGACAGTGATAGAGCAGCCTAACTACCTTTGCGAGAGAATACGGGGACAGATATATGGCGAACGAAATCAAACTGCCGCAACTGGGCCAGACGATGGAGGAAGGGACGGTTGTCAACTGCCTGGTCAAGGTTGGCGATGAGGTCAAGAGAGGCGACGTGATCTTCGAGATCGAGACGGACAAGGCCACGCTGGAGATGGAGTCTCCGGCCGGCGGGTTCGTCAAGCACATCCTCGCCCAGATCGACCAGACGCTGTTGGTCGGAGCCACGATGATGATATTGGGCGAGAAGGACGAGGAGGTCCCGCTCAGTGGCGCCGATGCGCCGACAGCAGCGGCTGCACCCGCCCCGGCGGCTGAACCGGCGGCCAGCGCTGCGGCCCCTGCCGCGGCACCCGCTCCGGCTCCGGTCGCGGCCCCGAAGCGCAAGGGCAGAATCATGGCCTCGCCCCGCGCCAGACGGCTGGCCAAGGAACTGGGCGTGGACATCGCCACCGTCACGGGCACCGGACCGGTCGGCAAGATCACCGAGGTCGACATCCGCAAGGCCGCGGAAACAAAGCCCGCGGCGCCCGCTCCGGTCGCGGCCGCACCCGCCCGGGCTACGGTGGCAGCCAAGCCCACCGTGCCGGTCGACTCGGCCGCGCTGGGCACGACCGTCCCGGTCAACCGGCTCCAGCGCATCACCGCCGAGCGGATGCTCAAGTCCAAGCAGGAGATCCCCTGCTTCTATCTGACCGTCAAGGCGGACGTCACCGATCTGGTGGCTCACCGGACCCACCTGAACGCGACGGGTAATATCAAGATCTCGTACAACGACTTCATTATGAAGGCGGTCGCCCTCGGGCTCGAGAAGTTCCCGATGATGACGGGGCAACTGGCCGGCGACAAGATCGCCCTGGCCGACGCGATCAACATCGGGCTGGCGATCTCCGTACCCGACGGCCTGGTCGCACCGATCGTCAAAGAGATTAACACCAAGAGCATCACGCAACTCGCCCGCGACAGCCAGAGTCTGATCGAGCGAGCCCGCAACGACAAGCTCGATCTCTCCGATCTGGAAGGCGGTTGCATCACTGTCAGCAATCTCGGCGCGTTCGGAATCGATTCGTTCATTCCGATCGTCGTCCCGGGCCAGTGCACGATTCTGGGCATCGGGCAGATCGCCGAGACGTGCGTGCCGGACAACGGCAACATCCTGGTCCGCAAGCTGATGAACATGACCCTATCGGTGGACCATAAGGTCGCCAACGGCGCCTACGCGGCCCAGTTCCTGGACTTTGTGAGAAAACGACTGGAAGATCCGTCCAGTCTGTCGTAATAGTGAGAGACTCCTGACGACACCGAGAACGGCGATCGAGGAGTTCCTTCGCAAGGTAGAAGCAGTCTTCGTGTAAGGAGAGCCCTCATGGCAAAGAAGGCCGAAGCCACGCAATTACCCTCTGTCCGAAAGGCCTCCCCGAAGGTGCCGGTCATCGGCGTCTTTGCGACCAGCGATCCGCGGATCGATGAGGACAGTCGGGCGCGGTGTCAGAATATCGTCAAGATGGCTGCCGACACCATCAGCGGAGCTGTCATCCTGCCTGACAAGACCCCGGTACCGGTGGTCTATTCCACCGTTCTCGTTGATGGTGAGGCGCAGGCCGATATGGTGGCCCAGCAGTTCCGCAAGGCGGATGTCGACATCATCGTCTGCGTGCCCGACACGTGGGCGTTCCCGCAACTGACGACGATCTCGCTGCTCCAGCAATTCCCCAAGGACACGCCTTTCAATATCACGTGCGGCAACAGCGGCCCACGGCCGGGCGTGGTCTATGCCCACGCCGCCAACGGCGCCTTCGCCCAGTACGGCAAAATGACCACGCTGAACGTCGGAACCTGGCCGGATACGGGGCAGAATCCCCAGATGACCGAGCAGACCGCCAAGAACCTGATCGACTGGTGCTACGCCGCCGTGACCACCGTCGCCCTGCGAGGTCGTCGCGTTGTCGTCTTTGGGCATGATTCGATGGGCATGGAAACCGCCCTGGGCCATATCCTGCCCACGCGCAACACCTTCGGCGTCGAGATCACCCGGCTGGATATGAAGCTCCTGGCCGACATGCTCAACAAGAAGGCTTACAAGGAGAAGGAACTCAAGGACCTGCGCGGCTGGATCGATCGCTACGTGGGCAAGCGCCTCGAACTGCAGACCGACGCCGACAGCGAACGCTTCAACATGTCGCTGGCGATGTACCTGATCATCCGCGACACCATGGCCGACCTGAACGCCGTCGGCGGTGGCTTCATGAGCCAGCTCGAGTGGGGTAGCGACGCGCGGGGACTTCCCCTGCCCGTGGCCGACGCGATGGAGTCCTTCTTCAACAGCACGTTCGACCATACCGGCGCCAAGGCGCCCGTCCCCTACGCGACCGAAGCCGACGTTCAGGGCCTGCTGACCCAACTCTTCATGACCTACCTCAGCGGGGGCAACCCGCCGTTGTTCATGGACTTCCGCAAGGTCTGGGAAGCGTGGGAGATCCAGGATCTGGCCGCCAAGCTCGGGCTCAAGAAGATCGACAAGAAGGCCGACTGGTACACCAAAGGCCTCGTCGACGGTGACAACTCGGGCAGCGCGTCGTTCGACTGGGCCGCGGCGCCCGGCGCAACGGTCAAGCAGATCATGAGCCGCGTCGCGATGCCCCTGGCCGACGCGCACTACTTCCCGGGTGGAGGCAACTCGGTCACGTTCATGACCCCGGCCGGGATCGAAGGCATCGCCGCCCGCATGGCGTACAGCGCCGCCAGCGGGCTGTTCAGCCTGATCTGGGACGAGGCCCACACTACCGAGGTTCCGGAGAAGCTCGGCCAGGCAATGTGCAACCTGACCACCCCGACCTGGCCGCACACCTTCGTCGTACCGAAGTACGCCAGCATGATGGAATACAAGCAGTACCCGCCGGCCAATCACTTCCACATGACCTGGAACCTGCCGGTCGCCCGGCTTCAGCACTGGATGGACCTGACCGGCGTGCTCAGCGTTACGCCCTGGGCGACCCGGCCCAGCTTCATTGAGGGCGTCGACCGCCCCGCCCCGCTGATCCACCTGATCAACGGCGGGGAGAACGCCTACAAGGCGTTGACTGCCAAAGGCTGATCAGGCGCAACAACACGCAACGAACAGAGGGGAGCCCCGTCATGAGGCTCCCCTTTTTCACGCGCCCGTTCGGCTCTCGCTATCAATCGCCCCCCCTGGCAGCTGAGCTTCGAGAGTCTGCTTTTCCGCCAACAATGGGGGCCAGGGAACCGTATAGGCCAGGCGACGAAACGACAGATCGGTGATTCTGGCTCGTGCTTCAGGCTATGCCAACAGAAAGGAGACGATCATGAGACGCTTTCTGGTTCCCCTGTCCATCGCCGTCATTCTGGCCCTCCCGGCCCTGCTGATGATCGGATGCGAAAAAGCCGAGCCGACCGCCAAGGCGGCGACGGTTGAGGTGTGCACCGACTGCGGGGAAATCAAGGGCGAGGAGAAGTGCTGTCAGCCCGACGCGGAGAAGTGCGACGGCTGCAGCCTGGCCAAGGGCTCGCCCGGGTGCTGTAAGATCCCCGAGGGTGCCGAAGAGGTGAAGATCTGCACCGGTTGTGGACAATTCGCCGGTAGCGATGCCTGCTGCGACGCCGACGCAGAGAAATGCGACGGCTGTGGCCTGGCCAAAGGCTCGCCCGGGTGCTGTAAGCTCCCTGCCA
>JANQGB010001025.1 GCA_028277545.1 Phycisphaerae bacterium
ACGCAAGCTCGCACGTAACGCAGGCTGCCCGCCAGCCGTTGCCGCGGTAATGACGCAGGCCGTGTGCCCGCTCCGTCCAGGATGACGCCCCCAGACCCACGGATTGACGCGCCCGTCAGAAGCGGGTACACCACCTCGCGCGTGCAGCCTCCCGTCTATTGGTGAGCAGCGGGCCATTGTACGACGTGCACCTCCGCACAGACGCATCTTAGGGAGGTCGGCCTCCCGGCCTCCTCCGTCGTACTGCTGCCGAGGGCGGTTAGGGATAGAGCGGCCGACCGGGCGATGAGCAGACCATCCCTGGCCCACGCGCGGAGCGCCGGGCAGCAGAGCCCGGCGGCGAGCCGTCGAGTCGAACGATGACAAAGTGGAGTTGATCATGGCGGAGATCAAACACCTGGTGACGATAGAAGCTGAGCCGGCAGTAGTTTACGCAGCCATCACCGAGCAGGCCGGCCTGGCGTCCTGGTGGACAGAGGAAACTGTGGCCGACGCCACGGTGGGCAGTGTCCTGGAGTTTCGGTTCGGCGAGGAATACCACAACAAGATGCGCCTCACCAGGCTGGTTTCCGATCAACGGGTGGAATGGGAGTGCATCCAGGGGCACGACGAGTGGGTGGGCACCCGGTTCACCTTCGACCTGGAGGGCGGGCAAGGTCGAACCACACTACGCTTCTCTCACTACCAGTGGGCGGAGGCGACGGACTTCTACGCCAACTGCAATTTCCACTGGGGATACTACATGCAGAGCCTCAAGACCTACTGTGAGACCGGACAGGGCACGCCCTTCGCCAAGGCCTGAGCGCACTGCCGCGCAACATTCACCTCGCAGGCGGGCACTGGCGCAGCGTCCGGGACTGTCCGGCATAACGCCCAGCCAGCCCGGGGCGGTCCACGGTCCTGGACCTGCCCCATACTGGTGAGGTATCCTCCGGGCATGGAGACCACCAACAAAGCGAAACTCATGGATGGCTCCGCGCCGGCCAAACGAATGCTGGCCCGGGCGAAGGGTAAGGTGGAGAAGATCCGCCGGGCGGCGCAGATGACGCCAACCCTGGCCACCGTGCTCGTGGGGGATGACCTGGCGTCGGCAACCTACGTGCGAATGAAGCGCAAACGCTGTGAAGACGCCGGCATGAAATCGCTGCTGCTGGAGATGCCGCACGGCACGACCACCGGGCAGATCGTGGCGGAGATAGAGAAGCTGGGCGCCGATCCGACCGTACACGGTATCCTGGTGCAGCACCCCGTCCCACAGCCCATCGACAAGCGGGCGGCCTTCGAAGCCATTCCCATCGAGAAGGACGTGGACGGAGTCACCTCGGGGACGCTGGGACGGGTCATTCTGGGTATGCCGTCGTTCGCCTCCTGTACGCCCGCGGGCATTATGGCCCTGCTCGGCGAATACCACGTGGAACTGGACGGCACCCACGCGGTGGTGATCGGACGCAGCCCCATTCTGGGCCGGCCCATGGCGTCGATGCTCATCAACGCCCACGCCACAGTCACGCTCTGTCACTCTCGAACGCGGAGCCTGCCCAGTATCGTGCGAAACGCCGACGTGGTTATCGCCGCGGTGGGTAGACCCCGCTTCGTGCAGGGCGGCTGGATAAAGGTGGGGGCGGTGGTCATCGACGCGGGCTACAACCCGGGCAACATAGGTGACGTCGACTTCGAGGGCGCCCTCGAGCCTTGCTCGTTGATCACGCCCGTCCCCGGGGGTGTCGGCCCGATGACCATCGCTACGCTGATCGACCAGACTGCCGACGCCGCTGCCTTGCAACTGGGAATCGAGCTTTAGGAAACGCTGAAACGCTGAAACGTCGAAACGCCGAAATACAGAAACGGCGAAAAATCAAAACGTCAAAACGTCAAAACGTCAAAACGTCAAAACGGCGAAAAGTCAAAAACGTCAACAAGTCAACGGGGGGGAAACCAACAGGGCGACGGTCCAGGTGCCCTCACGTCTATGGTGCTGCTGGACTTGGTGTTGTATTGGAAAAGGCACGCACTGCCGGGTGGTCAGCGTCCGGCGCGGGCGTTGGCCGCTTGTGGTCTTGGATTCTCCGCGCGGGGGGCGGCGTGGTCCCGGAGCACTCCAAACCTCTTGTCCGGGAGCTCCTCGCCGCTTGGCGAGACATTCAGCACGATTTCGCTTATAGATAGCCGGTCCGTTTGTTCGGGACCGTCCGACGGCGGCGTGGCGGTTGATGCTGGGAGCCTGAAGAGGATACGACTATGCGTAGAGTGCAATGGTGGGCGTGCGGGTTGCTGATGTTGGCGGGATGCGCGGCCGGCGGCCTGGCGGGCGCCGCTGCGGGCGATCCGGCCGCAGTGGGCGAGTTTGCCGCTGATGGCGAGTTCTTGGTGCAGAGTTTCGGATACTCCCTGAGACCGCCGGCCGGCTGGGCGGAAGGTGATTCGCAGGCCACGGAGGATGGCGCTACCGTGATCGTCCTGTCGCCCACCCAGGTGAGTGCCATCCAGGTTACGTCCGGCCCACCGTCGCAAGAGCTAAGCGCCGCGCATGAAGCCGACGCGGAGCAGGCCCTGCTGGACGCAGCTACTGATTTCTCGGCGGCCGCCGGCGATCTGTTCGACACCGATACGCGACGCGTTGTCGAGCTGTCCAGCGGTCAGACCGCCGTGGTGATGGACATCGACAGCCAGCAGCAGGCCGGCGGCGGTGTACTCATCACGGTTCACGGTGACTACGTTCACGCCCTGGTCATCCAACTCGGTACGGACGTCGCCAACCACGCTCAGACCTACGACGCTATCGTGGACTCGTTCAGACTGATCGACTGACAGCGCCAGCCTGCTGTAGCCCGCTGGCGGCCGGCAGCCGGCCGGACGCCTGCCCTACGAAGTGGCCACGCGCATCATCCGGCGCGATCGATAACGACCCTCCCCTGCTTGATCACGGTGCGCACGCAGTTACGGCCAACGTGGTAGGCCCACTGTTCGTAACGTGGCACCTCCAGGATCAGCAGGTCGGCCTGCATGCCGGGGGCGATGGCACCCAGGCGCTGCTGGCGGTTCAGGGCGGCGGCGGCGTTGGCGGTGGAGGCGATCAGCGCTTCGGCAGGCGTCATTCGCATCTGCACGCAGGCGAGGCTCATCACCAGGCCCATCGATTCGATCATCGAGGACCCCGGGTTGAGATCGGTAGCCAGTGCCACGGGCAGGTCGGCGTCCAGCAGCTTCCTGGCCGGGGCCTGGTCCACGCCCAGAAAGAGGGAGCAGGCTGGCAGCAGCACGGCAATCGTGCCGGCCGCTCTTAGCGCCGCGATGGACTCATCGTCGGTAGTCTCCAGGTGATCGGCCGATACGGCTCTTAGCTCGGCGGCCAGACGGGTGGCGCCCATCTGCGTGATCTGATCGGCGTGCAGCCGGGGCAGCAGGCCAAAACGGCGGGCCGTCTCCAGCACCCGGCGCGACTGCCGGACATCGAACGCGCTGCGCTCGCAGAACACGTCGCAGAATTCGGCCAGCCCCTCGGCCGCGATCTGCTCAAAGACCTCCGCGCTCAGAACGGTGTCCAGGTAGTCGTCCGGGCGCCCCGCGAATTCGTGCGGAATAGTGTGGGCCGCCAGATAAGTACCGATCAGGTCGATCGGCTGGCGGGAGCGCAGTTCGCGAACCGCCCGCAGCATCTTCAGCTCATCGTCCACCGAGAGCCCGTAACCGCTCTTGATCTCCGCCGTCGTGGTGCCGGCTTCCAGCATGCGCCGCAGCCGCGGCGTCGCCAGCTCCACCAATTCCCCGCAGGTGGCCGCCCGCACTGATGCCACCGAGGAGTTGATACCCCCGCCGGATTCGGCGATCTCAACGTAACTCCTGCCCTCTATGCGCTGGACGAACTCCTTCTCGCGGGTAGCCGCGTAGACGGCATGAGTATGACAATCGATCAAGCCGGGCACGACCGCCCCGCCGGCGGCGTCGACCTCCTGGCAACGGGGTGGCACTGCCAGGT
>JANQGB010001079.1 GCA_028277545.1 Phycisphaerae bacterium
GAGTCGGTACGCATGTAGGTAATCAAGCCCACCGGACCGTCGGCGCTGCCCAATTCCACGCCCTCGTAAAGCTGCTGAGCGATCCGCATCGTGCGCGAGGCGGCGAAACCCAGTTGCGTGCTGGCGGCCTGCTGCAGCGTGGCGGTTATGAACGGCGGGGGGGCCTTGGTCTTGGATCGCTTGGTCTGGATGTCGGAGACCTTGAAAGCAGGGCCCTTGGAGGGATCGGTGCGCCCGTTCAGGTCGATGGTCTTGAGGTCATGCTTGGCATATTCCTCCCAGACCTGCTCGTCGATCTCCTCGCAGACAAAGCCCAGGCACTCGGCCACTGCCTGACACTGCTCGGCATTCTTCGGATCGAACGCGGCGCCGTCCAGCTTGACCAGATCTGCCTGCAGGCAGCGGTGGTCGCTCAACCAGGCGTTGCGCTCCTTGACGGCGCGGCCCGCGTCGGGGTCGGCGCCACCTTCGAGAAACTCCTCCCACTTGCGGGCCAGCTCTTCCGCCTGCTCGATCTCCGTGGCGAAGCAGCCGGTGATCTTCCACGACTCCGTGGGAACGAACTCCCGGATCTTCCACTCGCGCTCGACGATCAGGCGGACTGCCACTGACTGCACGCGGCCTGCCGACAGCCCCTTGGCCACCTTCTTCCACAACAGCGGGCTGAGCTGGTAGCCGACGATGCGATCCAGGATGCGCCGGGCCTGCTGGGCGTTGACCTTGTCCAGGTCGAGCTCCAGCGGGTTGGCAAAGGCCTGCTGGATGGCCGCCTTGGTGATCTCATTGAAGACCACGCGGCGGGTGCGGTCCGGCGTGAGATTCAGGGCCGCCGCCAGATGCCAGGCGATCGCCTCGCCTTCGCGGTCCAGGTCGGTGGCCAGGTAGACATAATCCGCCTTCTTGGCGGCCTTGGTGAGCTCGTTGACCAGTTTCTTGCGTGACGGCTCGATCCGATAGACCGGCTGAAAGTCGTTATCCAGGTCCACGCCGATGTCTTTGGACGGCAGGTCGCGGACATGGCCCATGGACGCCTTCACCGTGAAGCCGGATCCCAGGTAGCGGTTGATGGTCTTGGCCTTGGCCGGAGACTCGACGATAACCAGTGATCCACTATTAGTTTGCGACTTTTTGGCCAACTTGGCTGACCCCTTTCGCGCCAGGCTATCCGCGGCCGGCGGACCGTCCAGCAAACCTTATCGGCCTTCTGTGCCGGCTTCTGCACCGAAGAAGGTATAGGGCCGTCCTTCGGGCAGGGAGGGGCTTTAGCAAGAATCCGGCAGGATGTCAAATTGGGACGGTTTTAATGCCGTAATCTAAACCGACGAGCCGAGTTGCTTTTGGCGGACAGGTCGTTATACTGGCTGGTTTTCCGAGCATTGAAGTAACTATCGGCAATATAAGGAGTTGCGCGGCGATGCAGAAGTTCTTCCGCAAACATATGAAGAAGCTCCTGGCCATCTTCATGGGCTTGCTTCTGGTGTGCTGGTTGGGTGGTGACGCGCTGACCGCTCTGGTCAGGCCGGATCCGTTCAAGTCGGTCGAGGTCACCTCCCGTTTCGGCGACGTGACGGGTGCGGAGCGGGTCGCGGCGGCCAACCGGACGGCTCTGATGGAGATCCTGGGTCTGCCCTGGAGCACACCGCTGGGTCGAGTGCGGGGCAGCGAGGCCCTGCTGGTCTATGACTGGATGATGCTGGTCCGCGAGGCGCAGCAGATGGGCATCAGCGTGCGCCTGGACGACGCCAAACAGGCGCTCGAGCGGATGGGCAGCACGACGGATCGCATCAACAGTATCGCCGTTCAGCGTCGCTGCACGCCGGAGGCTCTCTACGCGGCCGCGGCGGAGTACATCCAGGACACGAAGGCCATAGGGCTTGTGGCAGAGGCCGCCCAGGTAAGCGAGGCCGAGGTTCGTCTGGCCGCCCGGGACTCCATCGAGAAGATCAAGATAGACCTGGTGGCTCTCAAGGCCGACTCCTTCGCCGACGAGGATGCCACTTTCACTGATGCTGAACTCACCGCTCAGTTTGAGAAGTACGCCGACCAGAAGCGGGGCAAGGGGATGAGCTTCGGCTACTTCCGGGAGCCTCGGGTCAAAGCCCAGTACCTGCGGGTAGATGTCGAGAAGGTCAAGGCAGCGTTGTCCATCAGCGAGTCCACACTCGAGCGACGGGCACGCGAGTTCTGGAAAGAGAACAAGACCGATCCAGCTTTCCTGCGACCGCGTACGATCCCGCAGCCGACGCCTGTGACGAATATTGTCATTCCGCCGGCGGACCAGAGCGTGCCTGACGAAAGCGTGGACACTTCCACGCCGCCTGCCGACGATGCCACCGAGGACGGCGAAGGATCGCCGGTGCCCGGAGGCGGCGAACTGGATGGCGGGCAAGCGGAGCAGACCGATTCCACGTCCACGGATGCGTCGGAGCAACCGGAAGAGACTCCGACCGAACCGGCGGAGCAGCCGTCGACGGTCCCGCCGCCGGCGCCGGTGATTACGCCACCGACAACCACGCCGCCGCCAGCCCCCTCGCGCCATTTTGAGACCTGGAGTGAGGCCCGAGAGGCAGCCCGTGACGCGGTGCTCAAGAACCTCGCGGCCCGCCGCGCCTACGACGTGGCCAACTATATAGCCGAGGAGGCCGCCGAACCCTGGTTCGACGCCACGCCGGGAGAAGACGGATACAAGGAGCAGCCAGCCGGCGCGGACAACCTGGCCCTGCTGGAGGAGATCATCGCCAATCTTCCGGTCGAGTACCGGTATAACGGCGCGGTCACCACCGCCACCA
>JANQGB010001110.1 GCA_028277545.1 Phycisphaerae bacterium
TAGACAGTGCGTGAGCCATTCGCGGGACTGCCACGCACGTGCCGGTCCACCGTCACGACGGAACGGCCGTTTGAGTCGTAGACGGTTCTGGTAATCGAGCCGTTGGGATAGGTCGCATCGCCGGGGTACTGGGTCTCGATGACGTTGCCACGAGCGTCATAGACTGTGACTGTCTGGTTGCCGAGCTTGTCAGTGGTTCTCTCAGGCTTGCCGATGGCGTTGTATTCGGTGAAGCTGTGGTTGCCCTGCGGGTCGATGGTTTCGGTGACCTGGCCGGAGGCGTTGTAGATGGTCTGGGTGATGACGTTGCGGATGTCGCCGCCGTCGTTGGGGTTGATCCACTGGAAGGTGGTACCGGTCTGGTTGCCGTTGGCGTCGTAACCGAATGATCTTGTGACGCCGTTGGGATCGGTCGTGGAGGTCATGTTGCCTTGGGAGTCATACCCGAAGGTGGCCGTGACGTTGCCCAGGGCGTCCTTGGTTTGGGTCAGGTTGCCGGCGGCATCGTAGGTGTTGGTGGTGGTCTGACCGAGCGCATTGCTGGTGCTGAGCAGGTTGCCGTTGCCGTCGTAGACATTCGCGGTGGTATTGCCCAGCGGATCGGTCACACTGAGCTGATTCCCGTAGTCGTCATAGGTGAAGTTGGTGGTGTTTCCAAGGGCATCGGTGACGCTGGTGCGATTGCCCCTTGAGTCGTACGTTGAGCTGGTTGTGTTGCCGTTGGCGTCGGTGACTGACGTCTCGTTGTTGAGCGAGTCGTAGGTCCTGCTGGTGCGGTTGCCCTGGGCGTCAATCGTGGTCGTCACATTGCCGTTGGCATCGTAGGCGTGGATGGTGGCATTGCCGGCTCGGTCGAACACGGTTTCGGTCTTGCCATCCAGGTCATGGCCGAGTTCCATGCGGTTGCCGAAGGCGTCAACGGTAGCGATCATCCTGCCATCAGCATCGTATTCAGTCATCATCGGCGTGATGCCTCTTGGATCGACGACCGAGGTGATGAAATGAGGACGCCCAGCTTCTTCGTACTTGAACTCGATGGTCTCGTAGACCGGGCCGACGACCTCCTTGAGCTTATTGACCTTCCACAGATTGCCGTCGCCGTCGTAATCGTAAGTAACTTGGGCATGGCCTACAGGAGCCCCAGCAGCGTCCAGGCTGTCAGGATCGAAGATGGCGGTGATTCTGCCTTGTCCATCACGCTGGAAGACCACGGACTTGGTCTTCTCTCCGGAAGCGTTGTAGTGATCAATACCAGACCTGTCAGTCCTGAAGACCACATCATTCCCAACTCGATCTTCGATCTTGCTGAGTGTCCCTTCGCCGTACGTCTGGATGAACGCAGTCTCGCCTGTCCAGTCGTCGAACTCAGTGAACGCCCCAGTGTCCTCGCGAGCGATGTGGTACTTGGTGCCGTCGTTCATGGTCAGGATGAAGCCGGGGAACTCAAAGGCTTCCATCGGCGTACTCGGTCCGGCTGCCTCCCAGTAGGGAAAGAAGTTGGGGATTACTGCCAGCTGGTTGTTGCAGGTAGGCTCAAGCTTGGCGTATGTACCGAGAGGCGCTTCCCATTCAGCGTAGTAGTGGAAGGCTCCGCCGTATCTGAGGTTGTATCGGAACGTTGTGCGCTGGCCACCAGGCATTGTGATGGTGACATTGCGGCCACCTCCGTACCTGCGTGAGAACGGATCGCCATTCTCGTCGAAGCCGGTTCCGCGTTCCTCGTCCAGTTCCATCTCGATGTCGGTGATCGAGTAGGTCCAGCCGTGGCCGAAGTCCTTCGAGTAGCCCACATTCAAGCTGTTGTAGGTACGGATCACGCTCAATGGCATGCCTGAAACGGGGATGATGAGGTCGTGTTGCGCAAATCCGAATTGTCCGACTTTGAGCTGGCTGTTGAGAGCAATCCGAACCTTGTCGCTGCTCGTGTCCGAACCGCCTTGGACCGTGAGACGCAGATCGTAGACGCCGTTTCGGGTCATGGTGAAGTCGAGTGTGCC
>JANQGB010001153.1 GCA_028277545.1 Phycisphaerae bacterium
GATTTCTTGCCCATGAGGAATCGCCTCGTAGGGTACACAGCTTGCGCTGACGCGGACCAACAGCAGACCGGTCATTGCCTGCCGCCGCCCGTACCTCGCCTGACACCAGCGCTGAACCTGACCTAGCCTTCCTCCTCAACCTGTTGGGCGATGACTTCGCTGAGACGTTTGAGGATGCGGGACTTGGCCGTGTACACTTGTCCGGCGCTCATACCAAGCTGCGCGCCGGTTTCCGCAGCGCTGACGCCATCAATCGCGTAGCTCTGAAACGCCGCCCGGTCGGCCTCGTTGAACTCGACGTCGATGACCCGCATAGCTCTCCGTAGATGATGCTCCCGCCATTCGCGTTCCCAGACTTCCTCGACATCCGGGTCCCTGGCCGCGGCCTTGGTGGCCTCCTCAATTTCCTGTAGAGCGACCTGCCCCCGCTTCTTAAAGAATCTTTGCGTTGTGACGCGCAGGGCAATTGTTTTGAGGTAGGACCGGAACCTGCCCTTGGACGGATCGTAGCGAAAGCCGGGCATAGAGTTTGTCAGCGAGGCCAGTACTTCTTGCAGCACCTCGTCGCAATCGGCAGGCTGGAGCCCCCGACGTCGTGCGAAGCTACGGATGAGCGCTCCGTAGCGTTGGCAGAATTCACGCCAAGCGGATTCGTCCTTCCCCTCCGCCACTTTCTGCAGAAGCACAGCGTGTGTCGTGGTTTGCCACAGCACGGTCCCACAAGCCTACCCGGCAGACCGGTCAAACTGCAACCAATTATCGCGGCGGATTTTTAAGAATGCCTGAGAAAGTCGCTAGGTCAAGTGACGGCAGTGCGCGGGCGACGCATTGCGGGCGACAGCCGACTGCCGTTGCGCCAGGAGGATTGTTCCGCCTGACTTAAAGCGTCACCGGAAGAGGCCCGCCACTGGGGCGGGTTCGAGTCGACGCTCTCGGCCTCTCTGCCCGCGCAGAGTCTCCAGTTTCTTATTACGGAGGTTACGACAATGAGACCCAAGACACAGAAGACCTTGCTGACCGCCGTAGCCTGCCTTGTGTCAGCGGCGAACGCTGGCGGCCAGGTGGACGACTGCAACAGTAACGGCATCCCGGACGATGTCGAGGCGGGCAACGAGGGCGCTGGCTTCGATGATGTAGCTTCGTATGCGACGTTCGAAACAAAGTACACCGACCCGCCAGGGGCGGCAGGCGGGTACATCGGGGCAATCTTTGACGGGCGCTACGTGTACTTCGTTCCCAACTCCGGCTCGGCGCAAGAGCGCGGCGAGATTCTGCGCTATGACATGCAGGGGGCGTTCGACGATCCTGCGTCGTGGGCAACGTTCAACACAGTCGTGTCGCTCGGCGCCAGGGGCGGTTACCTCGGCGGCGTCTTCGACGGCCAATACGTCTACTTTGCGCCCCACGTGGGCGCCACGGGGACGTTTCATGGCGAGGTGCTGCGGTACGATACTTCCGCTGAATTCGACCAAACAAGCTCCTGGGACACGTTCGATGCGCAGGCTCAAGGTATTGGAACCAGATGGGGCTACTATGATGCGGTCTACGACGGCCGCCGCGTCATCTTCATTCCGAACTACAGCGGCGCCCATGCGGAGGTCCTCGTTTACGACAAGGCCGGTAGCTTTGCCGATCCCAGCTCCTGGTGTGTTCTCGACCTCGAGGGCCAAGGTATCTCCGCCTCGTCCGGCTGGTGGGGAGGCGTCTTCGACGGCGAGCGCTACGTGTACTTCGCCCCGAACGACTCCGGGCCAGGCTACCAGCAGCACGGCGAGGTGCTCCGCTTCGACAGTTGGATGTCCGCCTGTGACCCCGCCGCCTGGCAGACCTATGACCCGGGCGACAACGGCGTAGGTACTGACCCCGATGACTACCGCGGCGTGACTTTCGACGGTCGATACGTCTACTTCGCCCCGGCCCGCAAGGGGGCTGACGCTCACGGCGAGGTGCTCAGGCACGACACAACCGGTGCGTTCGATAGCCCGGCCTCCTGGGCCACGTACGACCCGGCGGCAAGCGGCGTGGGGAACGATCCCCAGGGTTTCGACGGCGCGGTCTTCGACGGCCGGTTTGTGTACTTCGTCCCCGAAGTGAACGGCAGTTCCGGAAGTGACGCCCACGGCGAAATCCTGCGCTTTGACACTGCCGGCGTGTTCGCTGACACAGCTTCGTGGGACACCTACGACCCTGGCGACAACGGCCTTGGCACTGATCCAGACTGGTATGCCGGGGCCGCATTCGACGGACAGTTCATCTACTTCGCCCCGCACCACAACGGCACCGAGTACCACGGCGAGGTTCTGCGGTACGACACCCTCGCCGGCTGGTCGCCTGACTGCAATAGCAACGGTTCGCCAGACGAATGCGACATTGCCGACGGCACCAGTTACGACTGCAACTCCTCGGGAATCCCCGACGAGTGTGAGATCGTGTCCATCGAAGGCTGGGAGCGAAATCCGGACAACGGTCACTGGTATCGACTGACCTCGGCCGAAACGGCAAGCTGGCACGTCGCCGAGGCCGAGGCTCTCGCCTGGGGTGGGCACCTCGTAACGATTCGAAACGCCGACGAGGAGAGCTGGCTCTACGGCATTTTCTCACCAGACAACAACGGCTTCTGGTCCGGACTCTACCAGCATCCGGACAGCGCCGAGCCGGCCGCCGGCTGGGGTTGGATCAGCGGGGAACCACTGGACTACACCAACTGGTGCGCCGGCGAGCCCAACAACGCCGGCGGGTACGAACACTGGGGTGAAGTGGGCTACCAGTCTTCGTGTTGGAATGACTCGACGTCTCCCACCGCCCACATCCAGTACGGCATCATCGAACGGATGACGGCTCCACCGACTGACTCCAACAGCAACGGTGTGCTTGACGAGTGCGAGGAGGACGCACTATGCGATTACCTGGGCGATTCGTGTTGGCCCGGTATGCGTGACCTCGACCTGTTCACGTTCGTAGGTATCGAGGGCGAGAGCGTGACCATCAGTCTCGATCGGACTGATGGTGACGACTCAAGTGACGAGCGAGCGACGCTGGTCCTGATGAGCTGGCCGTGCTCATCCCGGCCCTGCCGCCTGTTGCGCATGGATCGGTCGGCGCTCGCGAATCAAGTAAACGCGACATTGCCTTGCGAGGGCCGCTACCTGGTGCTGGTCAAGGAGCAGCCCTGGTGGTTGCCGGGGCAGCCATTCACCGGAGACTACTGCCTGACCATGGATGCCAGCGGCGACGCTGCTTCGACTCTTGAAGCCCTACTGCTAAGCGACGGACGACATGCGTCGGGCGGCGCGGGCCGACCAGCCGGTAGTGACATGAGTATGACGTGGAGCGCGGGAAGCTCGCAGTCAGCGCCGGCACACGCAGCCCGCGTACAAGGCGCGGACTGGCTGGACGTCCCCGCCCGTGTTGGCGACGATCTCGACCTCGATGGCGACGGCCTGCTGGACCTGACCGACCTGGAAGAACTGGTGGCCACGCTGGCCGAGATGAAGTAGCCCACACACACATGGTGTCTGCGGCAAAGCTGCTGCGGGCATCCAGCCTTACGCGCCGTCGTTCGTGAGAGCGCCAGTAGCCCCGCCCGTCGTCTGTTGGCGGGCGGGGCTACACTGCTCACGAACCGATGCCCGTCCAGCCCCGTACTGCGACCGCCTCGGGACGTTCGTACGCGCGGTGACGCCCTGACTACCACGATCAGCGCTACCCCGGTGCCCAACGCCACCGCCACGGTGTGTCCGGCGCCCATGTGCCCATCCGTCGCCCCGACCTGAAAACAGGCGGACCTGCTACAGTAGCCCTCGGGAGGACTGCCGGAGACAGACCTCCGGAGTTTGTACGAGATGCGGCTGCCGCAATGGCTGCAAAATGGGGATGTAGATGTGGAGCACTTATGCTAGTATACGCGGCGTTGGCTCTCCCGGGCCTGAAGCTGCGGCTGGTACGCTGGTATGTACCTACCGCCGGGGCCCACCACCCGAAAGGCCCAGGTGGCGATTCGGGATGGCAGCTAGTTGGAGCGGTGTCCGAGTGGCTTAAGGAGCACGCTTGGAAAGCGTGTGTGCGGGTTACCGTACCGCTCCAACTAGCTGCCATCCCGAATCGCCACCTGGGCCTTTCGGGTGGTGGGCCCCGGCGGTAGGTACATACC
>JANQGB010001179.1 GCA_028277545.1 Phycisphaerae bacterium
GCGGCGCGTGATGCCCGGGCGTCGGCGATGCCCTGCTCAGCGAGGCCAGGTCCAAGCAGCGTATCTTTGCGTACGAGCAAGCGGCCTTTGAGGCCGCCCCCGAACTCTACCGCATGCGGAAGTACCTCGACGTTCTCACCAAGTCGGTGGAGCGCATTCGGAAGTTCGTCATCGTCGCCGATCCGGAGACGACGGACCTGGTGATACAAATCGAAACGGAGAAGCCCGGCCTGCTGGACCTGGCTGAACCTGGAGAAGGCAAGTAACAGAGCCGGTCGAGGTTCCGAGGAGACCTTAAGCTGATGAGAAACCTGCCAACCATCCTTGCGGCGGCGGCATTGTTGATCGTGTTGCTGCTATATATGTGCACCTTCCAGGTCCGGACCACCGAAGTGGCCTTGGTCAAGACCTTCGGCAAGGCGGCTGAGAATGTCACCGAGGAGCCCGGTCTGGGTTTCAAGTGGCCTTGGCCGATTCAGACCGTAGTCAAGTACGACAAGCGGCTGAGGGTGCTGTTGGACCGGACGGAAGAGACCCGCACCCAGGACAGCAAGAACGTGATCCTGACCACGTTCGCGATGTGGACTATCGACGACCCTTACCGGTTCCATGTGAGCTGCCAGGGCGACGAGAAGCAGGGTGAGCGCAACCTGCGAATGAAGATCCGCTCGCACAAGAACGCCGTGGCAGGCAAGTACGACTTCAGTCAGTTCGTGTCGACCGATCCCAACGAGCGCAAGCTTCGCCAGATCGAGGCGGACATGGAGGAGCTGGTCAGCGCCGAGGCGCTGGCCGAGTTCGGCGTGGAGATCGAGAGGTTCGGCATCAAGCAGCTAAGCCTGCCGGAAGAGGTCACCAAAGCCGTCTTCGCGGCCATGAAAGAGGCTGAGGAGACCAAGGCGGAGAATTACAAGGCGGAGGGCGAAGCCAAGGCCGCCGAACTCACAGCGGAGGCCTCCGCCGCCCAGCAGCGCATCCTGGCTGTCGCTCAACGCAAAGTCGACGAGATCCGCAACACGACGCAGCGCGAGGTCAGCGAGATTTACAGGGCCTTCGCCGAGAACCAGGAACTGCGGATCTTCCTGGACAAGCTCAAGGCCATGGAGGAGGTGCTCCGGAAGCGTTCGACGCTGAT
Source organism: Phycisphaerae bacterium (assembly GCA_028277545.1). Classification (GTDB taxonomy): domain Bacteria; phylum Planctomycetota; class Phycisphaerae; order UBA1845; family UBA1845; genus JANQGB01. Next base: position 1,136 of record JANQGB010001179.1, read on the forward strand.
TCTCGAGCCGGACGACCCCCCGATTGACCTGTTTAGGGAAGGTGCCCGCACCGCGGCACCAGGACCTGCCGACCCGGCGCGGTTGGCGGACAACGTGCAATAGCAGGTGAGGGCGAGATAGACGTGCACGAACACGACCATGACCATCATCCGCACCGTACGTTGAATGTGGCTGACGTGCCGTTCGACGCGGCCAACCAGTCTCTGTCCGATGCGCTGCGGGCCAGCTTCCGCGTGCTCAAGGCGATCATGATCGTTCTGGTCGTCCTGTTCCTGTTCAGCGGGCTCAAGTGCATCCAGAGTCACGAGAAGGCGGTTGTCCTGCGGTTCGGCAAGCTGCTGACCGGCGAGGGCGCGGTCCGCGAGCCCGGTCTCTCGGTGGCCTTCCCCTTTCCCATCGATGAGACACTGCGCGTGAGCGCCACGGCGGAGCGGATCGCTTCGGACAGCCACTGGCTGCACCTGACTCCGGAAGAGCAGGAACTTCCGTTGAGCCGCGTCGTTCGCGGCGGGCGGGGCCTGCACCCGGCGCGTGACGGAGCCCTGCTTTCCGGCGACAAGGGGCTGGCGCACGTGAAGTGGTCGGTAGTCTATGAGATTACCGATCTGGCGGCGTTCGTAGCGACGGTGTCCGATGCCAACGACGAGACCGCGGAGCTGCTCATTGAGACGCTGCTGGAGAACGCCGCCGTAGAGGTGGCAGCCGGTTTCACTGCCCAGGAGATCACCCAGACCCGAAAGGACACGTTCACCAAAGCGGTCTTGCGATCGTTGAACGAGGGCCTGGAACAACTGGGAACCGGTATCCGGGTAACGACCCTGGAAACCCCCAACGCCACGGTCCCGGTGCAGACCCGTCCGGCGTTCACCAAGGTAACCAAGGCCGAGAACGAGAAGACCTCGCGTATCAAGAAGGCGGAGCAGCAGTATAACAAGGTACTCAATGCGACTGCCGGTGTCGCCCATCGCAAACTGATCGGCAACTCCGACCTTTCCAAGCCCATGCTCATGGAGGAGTTGGAGAAAGCCCGGGCGGCCGACGATCTGGCCCGCGTGCAGAAGCTGGAGGGCGATATTGGACTGCTCAACCTGCTCGACGCGGCCGAGGAAGCGGGCGACGCCGACAAGGCTGAACGGCTGGAGCAGGAAATCGAACGCATCCTCGTCGAGGAGGCGACCGGCCTGGCAGGGACTATGATCCGCGCTGCCCGGGCCGAGCACACCGCAACGATCCAGGGCTTGCGCGGCGACGTCGAACAGTACGTGGCATTGCTGCCTGAGTTCCAGACCACGCCCCGGTTGTTGTTGGACCGGCTGTGGCAGGAGACCAAGAGCCGTGTCCTGTCCAATCCGGGGGTGAACAAGGTCTACCTGCCGCAGGGCAAGAAGGAACTCCGCCTGCTGATTCATCCGGACCCCGAGGCTCGCCGGGAGGACGAGGTTGATCGCTACAAGCGGGAGTCGGGCGTCGGCAGGACGCGAGACCCCATGGACTTCGAGATCGTTCCAGAGCCGATCGGGTAGCCGCAGCGGCGGCAGCAGGGCAAGCGTATGACGAGCAGCGAGACCATGCCGGTCATCCAGACCGCCGGCCTGACCAAGGTGTTCAAGGACTTCTGGCGGCGCGATCGGGTCGTGGCGGTCAAGGATCTCAATCTGGACATTCGCCGAGGAGAGGTGTTCGGCCTCCTGGGTCCCAACGGCAGTGGCAAGAGCACGGCCATCAAGATGATGCTGGGCCTGCTCTATCCCACGCGCGGGCGGATCAGCCTGTTCGGCAAGGCACCGACCGACGTGCAGGTCAAGTCTCGGATCGGCTTCCTGCCCGAAGAGTCGTACCTCTACCGTTTTCTCAACGCCCGGGAAACGCTGGACTACTACGCCAGGCTGTTCCGGCAGCCGGGAGTACAGCGTAACGACCGTATCGAGCGCCTGTTGGAGATGGTCGGGCTGGCTCACGAAGCCAAGCGCCGGGTCGGCGAGTACTCCAAGGGAATGGCCAGGCGCATCGGCCTGGCCCAGGCCTTGATCAACGACCCTGAACTGCTCATCCTGGACGAGCCCACGGCCGGGCTGGACCCAATCGGCACGCGACAGATCAAGGATGTCATTCGCGACCTGGGGCAACGGGGCAAGACGATCCTGCTTTCCAGCCACTTGCTGGCCGACGTGGAAGACGTCTGTGACCGGGTAACCATCCTCTACGGCGGACAGGAGCGGGCAGCGGGCAAGACCAGGGAACTGCTGCGGCAACAGGACCTCACCCAGATAACGACCGAGAAGTTGTCTCCCGAGGCGATCGAGCAGGTGCGCGAGGTCGTCGAGGGTGGGCGGCGGCAGCGGGTGTGCGCCAATGCCGAGTGCGGGCATCGCAGCGGGAACAACGCGGAGTATTGCGCCAAGTGTGGCACCAAGTTGCCGGACGCAGGCGCGGAGACTACGGAGCCGCAACCCGGGCGGGTGCTGGAAGTGTCCTCGCCGTCGGACAAGCTGGAGACCTTCTTCCTGCGCATAGTTGCCGAGGCGCAGGCGGCCAACATCACTACCTCCGGCGCGCGTGCGGCCGGCAAGCTGCCCGACTTCCTGGGGCAGGCGGAGCCCGAAGGAGCCGAGATGATCGACTCGCTGGTCAGCGCCGCGCGCAAGTCTCAGCGGGTCGAGGCCACGGAGGCCCGTCCGCGTGAGCCGGCCAAGCGCGAGCCGTCGAGACAGATCATCGAACAGCTCACTGCTCCCGGGAAGACGGAGTCACCGCCGGAGGAAAGCGCCCAGCCGGCACCGGACCAGACGACCGAGGTGCCCGAGACGCGCAAGCCGGTCGAGGCTGACCGCTCGGTAATCGACGACCTGCTGAAGAAACCGGAGCGGACCGGCGATGGGGATGGTGCTTAAAGAGCTAGTCTGGTTCCTGCCCGTGGTGGCATCCGGCCTGGCGATTCTGCTGGCGGTGCGCTTCCTGCTGCCGCGGGTGTGGGCTGTGGCCCGGCACACGCTGGCCGAGGCGCTCCGCATGCGGATCGCCATCTTCTTCATCGTGCTGATCGTAGTGGGCTTCGTTGCTGCTACCTGCACAAAAGGCGATGGAACGGTCAGCGGCAGAATCCAGTCCTTCCTGGTCTACTCACTGACGCTGCTCGGCTTCCTGCTGGCGCTGCTCAGCATATTCCTGTCCAGGTCGCTGTCGGAAGAACTGGTGCACCGGCAGATTCTGGTGCTGATGACCAAGCCCATCCCCAGGTGGCAGTACCTCCTGGGCAAGTGGCTGGGCGTGGTTCTGCTGAACGCCGGCCTGTTGGCCCTGACCGGTGGCGGCATCTACGCAACCGTGCGATACATGGCCACCCAGCCGCCGCTGGACGGCTACGACGCCGGCAAGCTGAAGCACGAGGTGCTCACCGCCCGGCACGCTACGCCATTCGAGGTGCCGGTGGAGATCTTCCGCGACGAGGCCGAGCAGGCCTACAAGCGCAACCTTGAGGAGGGCGTCTACGACAACGTCAAGGATTTCCGCCGGCACCTCGAATGGCGTAGCGTGCCGGGCGGTGAGCACCTCGTGCTTCAGCTTGCCGGC
>JANQGB010001243.1 GCA_028277545.1 Phycisphaerae bacterium
AAGAAGCTCAAGATGACGAAGGACGAGGTCAAGCGGGAATACAAGGAGGCCGAGGGCGACCCGATCATCAAGAGCAAGCGCAAGCACCTGCACCAGGAAATCATGATGCAAGACACGACGGAGCGGGTCCGAAAGGCCAACGTGCTGGTCACCAACCCGACGCGGATAGCGATCGCCATTTACTACGTCGAAGAGGAGACGCCTCTGCCGGTCATCACGGCGAAGGGGCAGGACCACGTCGCCCGGCGCATGATCGAGGTCGCCCGCGAGGAAGGCATCCCGGTCATGCAGAACGTGCCACTGGCCCGCGCGCTCAACGAGGACGGCGACATCGACCGCTACATCCCCTCGGAGCTGATCGAGCCGGTTGCGGAGGTCCTGCGATGGGTGCAACAGGTCGCGGAACGACGTTGACGGCAGCCCACACGAAGGCAGGAAGCGTTACCACCGCAGACACGAATCCGTAACATGCCTCGGCTGGCGTGGCGGCCAGATTCCAAGCGATACGTCATCGGAAGGGGGACCAGCATGACGTCGCACGCTGCCTTCAAGGCACCGCTCGAAGAGGCCGGCCACGACGATGAACCGGCTGGTGTCGGAGCATAACGCCGGCCTGAATACGAAACGTAGCGAATTGGAGAAAGTCGGCCGCGATATCGACAAGCTGGTGCAGGCGATCCTGGACGGCGTGCTGGGCAGCCAGATCAAAGACAGAATGGCGGAGCTGGAAGCCCGCAAGGAACAGCTTGAGCGGCAGATAGGCGCGGCGCAGGAAGTGCCGGTGCGCCTGCATCCCAATCTGGCGGGCTGTTACCGCGGGCAGAACGGAGGCTTCAACGTCTGCCTCGGACGCTACAGACTTGCCACCATCAATCTCGGCAACACAATATGACCAAAGGTGTCCACCATGTCCCCGAACACCTGTCCACTATGTACCCGGTCCATACAGCCGCGGGCCATCCAAGCCTCCGCGCACCATGTTGAGGATGGCCTACCTACATGGGCCGATTCGCCAAGGCGGTCAAATCCGCCACAGCGGGTGCACGGGGTCACGGGCATCGCCACCGTGCCAATAGGACGGCGCCGCGGTGGCGCTCTTCATAAAGGGACGTCCTCGCTTGCGGCAGGCGATCCTTGGCGCCGGGGCATCGACTCGGGCATCATTGCCGGGAACGAATCGACAACGCGGGCAGGCAGGATGCTGACGGACATCTTCGCGGACAGGTACGGGGGCGTGACCGTATGGGAATCAGTCGAGGAGAAGGACGGCCGCTTCTTGGTCCAGGCCTTCCGCATCGTGGACGAGCAGCTCTTCCCCTACTACGACGGGAAGGGCAAGGAACGCCCCGAAGCGAAGGCGAAGTGGCAGGCTATCCACGACAAGCTCAGCATGGAACTCGGCCTGGAGGCGCTTTCCCCGACGAGCGGCGCGCACCCGATCACGCTCATGGGTCAGAAGGTCATGAACGTGCACACCTACACGCCGCACGACGTCTGCAAGGCCTTCGTCTGCGCCGACTTCGACGGCACGGTCAGCGCCGACCGCTTCATGAAGGAGAGGGTCAGCTTCGTGGAGCTGGCCTTCCGGGAGCGCTCCGAAGCGCTGCAAGCGGCCAATGTGGAGATGGAGCGGAAGCTCAGCAATCCGAAGGTGCGCGAAAGCCTGCAACTGCGGAAAGCGCTTCATCCCCACGGGAACCTCGAAAGGGCGATGAGGGCAGCCAACAAGGAGGCCAACGACGAGTTCCGGGCCTCTGTCGAGGAGCTGAACGAGCGCATGCGGCGGGCCGGCTACGACTTGGACTACCACAA
>JANQGB010001498.1 GCA_028277545.1 Phycisphaerae bacterium
CAACGCCGCCATTACGCAGATCGAAAAGGTGACCCAGGACAACGCTTCCAACGCCGAAGAGTCGGCCGCTGCCGTCGAGGAACTCTCCGCCCAGTTCAACACGATGAGCGATACGGTTGACTTGCTGACCACCGTAGTAGGGGGAGCGGGTACTAGTGACCCCGAGCGTCACGACACGGCATGACTGGTGCCCCCGTAGCCTTGTTTTGACTTGGCAACCTGATTGAAACTGATGTCAGCCCAGTGAGAGGCAGGCATGCGAGGCAAAACGCCGCGGCGGTGGCTGACACGCTGCGCTGACTCCTCTCAACGCACGCTCGAGGCGGTTTTCATTCCTTATGCGGCCATCGAGGACCGCGACCTGGACGAAGTTGTCGTCTTGCCCGCGCCGCATTGGTCGATAGCCCAGCCGCCGCCTGAGTGCCCCGATTTGGGGTGGTCTGCCGGTTCCCTACCGCACGGCCAAGGCAGCGCTGACATGCCGCAGGGATCTCCGTGGGCCCTGCGTGCTCTGTGGCTTAACCACAGGCCGCCGAGGTCGTGTCAGACTACCTTGGTGAGCCACAGAGACCACCGAGGGCACTGAGGACGTCCAGTGCCCCTCGCGACACGCTGCCTGACTCTGGTTCGCTGTCCGAATGACGCCATCTCGGCGACCTTATAGGTGACGGTTCCTGGTTATTTACCTGGTTATCCAAACGCCGCGATGACTGGCGCAGAATCTTTACATAAGACACCGCGCCAATCTGCGCGGCGCAGGGCGCGCGTGAGGACTCACTGTATTGGTCGAGTCGCAGCTGAGGAACACCTAGTCTATCCTTCTATCGTCACGAACTGTTCGGATGCGGCTTGCCCGGGTCCGTAGACGCGTTGAATCTGGCCCGATTTGGTGCGCGCCTTTTCATCGTGGCTTGAGCGGGCTCACGCCTGCCGTTGTAAGGACCGAATCTGGCATCGCTCGCTGGTTCCAGCTTGGACAGGCACGGATTCACATGGCCAGTCCTTGACGCGGGCACCGTTGTCGTGGTACAGGGCTTACGGTCGGGGCCAGAACTCATTCTCATCACGTTGTGACCGTTGACGCGATGCTAGGTCAAGTCTCTCGCAGCGCGTCATGTGCAGGCGCAGTCGTCCCGAGCCCGGGACACTCGCGGCTCACAAGTGATACGCGGCACCGGAAGGAGGTATTGGTTATGTCAAACGAACAGCTTCGCACGAGGTTTGGCGACTTGCCAGCCACCGAACTCCGTTACTTCCTCGAGACGCACGGAACGCCCGTCCCAGACGGGGCGTCGCAACAGCAACTTGTGGACCTGTTGTTGGACAACTTCTCAGCAAACGTTGCCGAACTCGGACGCACGGTTAGCGAAGTGGAACGCCAAAACAGCGAACAGCGACTGAAGGCCACGCTGGAGAGACGGATCGATGAGGAGCTTCGCCGTCGCGTTGAGCAGAAGGTCGCGGGGTTGACGCTTCTGCGCAATGTGAACGGTGTGCTCGTCGTAGTAGTGACACTCATTACTGGGGTCGGTGCCGTACTTGGTGTCTCGGGATTCCAGGGCATGCAAGAAAAGGAGGATAGGGCGGAGGAGTTGGTCAATGACGTGACCAACCTGAAGAACGACTCCGTGAAGATCATCGGGGATCACCGGAAAGTTGCCAGCGCCTACCGACGGGACATGATCCGTAGAATCATCGAAGATTGCGATGAGGCTCTCAGTAGCTTCTCCCTCTCCTTGTTGAGTGAAGAGTTGTTTAAGCGAGTGCGGCGCAACGTCGAAGACGTGAAGCTCATCTCTCCGGCGAGTGGTCTAGGGGATCAGCACGAGGAGGACGCCGAGATCCTAGACGTGCTTCGGAACTTGGCCGAGAAGATCCTCATTTTCGAAAAGCTGGCCGAGGAAGACAGTCTATCTGATAGGACGGCTAAGCTAAACGCAGCTGCTGTTGCTTGGCGCACACTCGACTTGAGCGCGGACATAGGCGCCGAGGAGCACCGGTCTTTCATTAGACGGGCTCGCGCCTACCAGAACAACATCCAGGGTGTTATCAAGTTGATTCGGTACCGTGACTTTCCGGGCAACACGGGCCCACTCACACTTCTGGATGAGGCGCGACGCCTATTTGATGAGGCAACGAACTTGTGCCCCGAAATCTCCAGATCGTACAGCAATTTGGCGGTTGTGGCCTCGCTGAAGTGCGAGCGCCCGGAGAACGAGTCGATTGAAGAAAAGCGCAGGCTACTGCGAGAGATGCGAGACTCCTTGGAGATGGCGTTGTCATGCGCAGCTCGACCCCGGGACAAATCGATTGTGCTCAACAACCTGGCGTATGCTCACCTTACAGAAGCGAGGCTGCTTAATGAGGCGGTGGGAAAGAAGGAAGACGCACGCAGGGCGCTGGAAGAGGCTCGGAGAACCGTAGAGCAAGCCCAATTCCTCGTGCAGCCGACGGCGGCCGTCTTTCTAACGGCTGCTGAGATCGCCTGCTATCACATCTTAATGGAGCGCAACAGATGGGAGGCCGTTGGGAACCACAACGCAAAGCGCGACAAATTCGAGGAGATTGTGGGTCTCTTGCGAGAGGCAAAGAAGCGGGAGTACCGTGGCTTTCGGAAGTGGAGCATCACGGAGTTGTTGGAGACTTTGCCTGTTCTCGAACATCTGCACATACTGGTTCCAAACTATATGGAAGAGCTTGCAGCAAGGCTCGGGCTGCCGCATTAAGTGAGGAGTCACAATCCGCGCTGAAAATGCACCGGGCTGACGAAGGCAAGAAACATGACCGGCAGTCTTCGACATCTCCCGGCGATGACCTGATCGCATGGTGACAGCGACAAGCCGGTGGGCGCAGTGTCCAAGGACTACGTTTATAAGGGCAGTCGCCAGTCTCTGCCTCCATCTGGCGGGAACTTGCTGGTCGCGACGTTGTTGAAGTCGGCCCAGCCGTACCCGCTGAGAATGCCCGGCACGCAGATCAGGACGGACACCTGCGAGGTCGACCGGCCCAGGGTGCAGGCCGCAGCCGTCGCCAGGGCGTCAAGCTCCTCTGGTGTTGCCACGGAACCGATTATAGCGCCTTATCGTGCCAGAACAATCGCCGGTGCCGTCGGTGGGCAGTAGTTAATAGCTGACTGTCCCCGGTTACATCCGAGCCGGATTGTCCCGGCGGTTTCCTATTGCTCGGCCGACCCAGCCCGCGGGGGTGCCCAATGGCTCTCCGTGATCTCGGTGTGCTCTGTGGCTTAACGACATGGCGCCGAGGTCGTGTCAAACTGCCTGGTTGAGCCACAGAGGACACTGAGGACGTCCCTGGTCCCCCGCGACAAGCTGCTTGACTCTGGTTCGCCGTCCGAATGACGCCATGACGGCGACTTTGTAGGTGACTGTCCCTGGTTATACTGGTTTTCCCAATAGCTCTTCGTGATCTCGGTGTGCTCTGTGGCTAGACCACAGGCTGCCGAGGTCGTGTCAAACTGCCTGGTTGGGCCACAGAGGACACTGAGAGAAGCCCCTGCATCCGTCTGACCTACTGAGCCGACGATAACATCCCTATCGACAATCGTCCCGACTTGTTGGGGATAGGACTGGCGGTTGTATGGCCTGGCAGGTATTCGTGGGCCGCTGCGCTGGCAGCGAACGCCGATAGCGGACTCCATCTGCTCGTTGAAGCCTCGAGGCCGATCGATACTCGGTTTGGGGACGGCAGACTGGTTTGATACAATCGCGGCAGAGGCTCCCAGTGCGGGCAGGGGAGCCGAGGCGGCACGTCGCCAGGGCGACCGCGCCGCTGTACGGGAGGGTGATCATCGCAGCATCCGCTTGAGAGGTGGTTGGCATAGTCATGCTGGATTTGCAGAAACGGACACGGTTCACGTGTCAATGGGGCGTAGTGACTTTGGCGGCTTTCGCCGCAGGAACTGGCGTACAGCCGACAGCAGGTGCGGCGCCGCCGGCGCAGGGCGTGTCGACGGAGACTGTGCATCTGCCGTTCCACGGGGCATCCGCGCCGAGCAGCGTCCCGCGTGATCTCACCAGCCTGCTGGGAGGACCCGCCGAGGCTGCGAGTGACTCTGCGCAACGGCGCGCCGACGCGCTCGTTCGGGCCTGGGCGAGTGGGCCCGCGCCGGCAGAGCATGAGGCCGGGCTGCGTTCCAGCCTGCCCGAACCAGCCGTTGTGGAACGCGTCAATGTCGAAGGCGGCATAGCGGCCGCCTACCTGGCGCTGCCGAGAGACTTCCTGAGCAATCTAACCGACCTGCAGTGCGAGACAGTCGTGCGGGATCAGGTGAGGTTGTTGCGTCAGATTGACGGCCTGCACAGCTTCGCCATCTACGTCAGGCCGATTGAAGATGCCGCGGCAACACACCTGCCGCTGCCCGCCTACCTGCCGGAGCGTCCCGAGAGGGCGGACAAGCCGGAACCGGACGATCCCGACGAGCCCGGGCTGCGTAGCGGCGGGCTGCCCACGTACAATCCGGGCCGGCCGGCGGGTGCCCTGTCGGGCAGGACCGTCTTTCTCAGCCCCGGCCACGGCTGGTATTACTCCAGCACACTGGGGCGCTGGGCCACGCAGCGGGGAAACAGCTTCGGCATCATCGAGGATCTCTCCAACGGAGAAGCGGTGCTCCTTCACCTGGCCAGGTATCTGCACAACGCCGGTGCCAACGTCTGGCCCTGCCGCGAGCGGGATTTTAACACCAACATGGCCATCGTCGACAACTCGGACTCCAGCCCCAGCTTCACAACCACAGGTAGCTGGACGCCCAGCACGGGGGCCGGAAGCTGGTATGGCAGCGACTACCGGTACCACGCGGTGAGTACCACCGAAACCGCAGTGGCGTCGTACACGCCCAACATGCCTCAGGCCGGCGACTACGCCGTCTACGTCTGGACGCCGTCGGCCTCCAACCGCTCAACGGACGTCACCGTGCGAGTTAATCACACCGGCGGGACCACCACCCATCTGATCAACATGCAGCAGGACGGCAACACCTGGCGCTTCCTGGGCATGTACCACTTCGATGAGGGCCAGCACGCCGATCGCGGCTCCGTAGAGATTTCCAACAAGGGCTCAGACCCCTCCAAGTTCGTCATCGCTGATGCCGTGCGTTTCGGCGGCGGCATGGGTGACTACGTGCAGGGGGGCAGCACCAGCGGCCAGCCCCGCTGGGAGGAGTCGGGGGCCTACTTCGCTCACTTCATGGGTCTGGGCTCGGCTC
>JANQGB010001503.1 GCA_028277545.1 Phycisphaerae bacterium
ACTGCTCCCCGCCCAGGTTCAGCGTGTCATTGGCTTTGATGAGGGCCGCGCCGCAGATCGCCGGCGCGGCGATGAAGAAGCTGAACTCGGCAGCCCAGCGACGCCGGAACCCGGACACCATGGCCACGCAGATTGTCGAGCCGCTGCGCGAAATGCCGGGCAGAATCGCGGCTCCCTGGGCGATGCCGACCAGCAGGGACCGCCCCACGCCGAACTTTCGCCAGCCCCGCCGCGGACGCGGGATCTTACCGGTGATATAGAGCAGCGTGCCGGTCAGAAGCAGGCCCACACCGATCCAGAGCGGTTTGTCGAACGCGGCCTCCAGGGTGTCCTTGAATCCCAGGCCGATAGCGGCGGTGGGCACCGAGGCACAAGCACCCAGCGCGGCAATCCGCCAGGCGAATCGCCGGCCGCTGAAACTGGGTGCGCTCTCGGCCAGCAGGCGCCGCAGGTAGTGCCGGAAGGTGCCGGCAAAGACCCATACCACAGCCAGCAGCGTGCCCAGGTGACTGGCCACGTCGAACAGCAACATGGCATGCGAGTCGGCTTTCAGGCTCATCAGCCGCTGTGAGATGGCCAGGTGGCCGCTGCTGGAGACGGGCAGAAACTCGGTCAGTCCCTGAACGATTCCCAGAATCAGCGCTTGGACGTAATCGAGATCGTTCACGGGCGGGAAGCTTCAGCGAGGATATGTTTCGAGCGTACGAGGTACTGGATCATTGACAGGGTGGTTACGACGACGGTGGCCCAGATAAGCAGCGTCTTGAGCGTCACCAGCGGCTGGCCGGCCAGGGTACCGTCGCTGCGGGCTATGACAAAGAGAATCGCGCCGGCGGTGAAGCTCTGGAGGATCATCTTCAGCTTGCCCGAGAAGACGGCGCCGTAAGACTCGCCGCGGGATTCAGAAAAGCCGCGCAGTCCTGTTACAAGCAGTTCCCGCCCCAGAATCAGCACCACCATCCAAGCCTGCACGCCGGTCAGGTTCTTGCCGGCGCCGTCTACAAAGAGATCCGAACAGAAGAAAACGAACACACCGCAGATGAGCACCTTGTCTACGAAGGGGTCCAGCACGCGGCCAAGCGAGGTGACCTGGTTCTGTCTCCTGGCCAGGTAGCCGTCCAGGGCGTCGGTCACAGCGGCTACCACGAAGAGCACGAAGCAGGTCATCATGAGAGCGCCGGACGGGACGGCGGGATTGTAGCGCCCCAGCAATACGAAGAAGACGACAGCCAGAACCAGTCGGGCCAGGGTGATCTGGTTGGGCAAGTTGATCTTCATGGTCACCTGATAACCGGCAGGGCCAGCGTCGTGGGCACCGCCGTCAGATCGTAATCGCGACGTCCCGTGCAGCGGACGGCTACCAAGCTACCCGGCGCGAGGGCGTCTTCCTCCAGCTGGCCGGCGGCAGAACCGCGAGTCTCCAGCCAGGTAACGCTGTCCACTTCCGGGGCCTGCCCCTGGTGCCGCGCCGGAACCAGACCTTCTTGCGGAGGTCCTTCCACCAGCACGTCCAAGGTCTGGCCAACACGGCCGTCGGCCAGGCTAAAGGCCACCTCCTGCTGAGCGAGCATCAACGCCTCAACCCGCTGCTCCTTGACGTCGTCGGGAAGCTGTCCCTTCATCCGCCCCGCAGGCGTATCCGGCTCCAGCGAATACGCAAAAACGCCCAGCGCGTCAAACTTAAATGCTCTAACGAACTCGACCAGCTCGTCGAACTCCGCATCCGTCTCGCCGGGGAAGCCGACAATCATGGTCGTACGCATGCTTACGCCGGGAATCCGCTGGCGGATTCTCTCGAGCAGGCGCTCGGTGGAGGCGCGGTCCACACGGCGATGCATGGCCTTGAGGACGCGGTCGTTGACGTGCTGCAGCGGCAAGTCAACGTACTTGACCACCCGCTCGCAGTCGGCCATGGCGTCAATCATCTCGTCGGAGAATATCGAGGGATAGGCATACATGAGCCGCAGCCAGGAAATCCCGTCCACGGAGTCAAGCTGCCGGAGCAGGCCGGCAAGTCCCGGCTCGTAACCGATGTCCAGCCCGTAGCTGGTTGTGTCCTGCCCGATGAGATTGATCTCGACCGCTCCGTCGGAGACCAGCTCCCGGGCCTCGGCAACAATCGCCTGGGGTGGTTTGCAGTGCATCGGGCCGCGAATGGACGGGATGGTGCAAAAGGTGCACTTCTGGTCACACCCCTCTCCGATCCGCAGATAGGCATAGTGCCGCGGAGTGATTCGCAGGCGGGCGGTGTCGTCGTCGACCCGGGGGTAGTAGTCTCCGAGGTGCAGATCCGCGCGCTGCCGGCGCTTTCGTCGCTTCTCTCCGCCAGCCAGCACCGCGCGAACAACGTCCTCGCGGTTGTTGACCCCGACCAGGGCATCGACGCCGTCCACCTGCCCGAGCAAAGACTCGCCGTCGCGCTGAACCAGGCAGCCGGCCACGACTACACGCCGCAATCGATGGGTCTTCTTCAACTCCACGACGCCGGAGATGGTCTCCAGGGCTTCGTCCCGGGCGGCAGAGAGGAAACCGCAGGTGTTGACCACCACGACATCGGCCTGTGATTCGTCGGCCGTGATATGGCAGCCGGCTTCGGCCAACTGGCCCAGCATCTTCTCGGAATCGACGAGGTTCTTGGCGCAACCCAGCGAAACGAAGGCTACCCGTGTTGGACGAGACATCAGATCTCCACGATGGCGCCATCCGGTTGGCGCCGATCGGCGGTCTAGAGCAGTAGATCAGCCCAAGTCCGCGTGATTGTAGTGCCTGGCACCAAGCTCACAAGTATGAGGCCCGCGGCGTGCCACCAAGGTCCGAAAAATCCTTCATTTGGCGGCTGGAGATGTCGAAAAACACATGTGGCTGACGCCACCGGCCGAGGTCGGTCCGCGCCCAGCATTCGGACAGCGGCCAGGTCCGCCAGCCACGCAGGCAGGAGATCCGCCTGGTGGACGCCGTACTCCAACCGGGAAGCCCCCGCGGCCGTTGCGCAGTGTCCGGCGCAACCTGGCTCAAGCCGGCCGTGCTGCTCGTCGCGGGCGCGGGGCTGGTGCGCTTGCCCTTCCTGTGGCATGGCTTTGGTATCCACCCTGACGAAGCGGGAGTGTTACGCAGCGGTATCGAGATGTGGCTCGACGGTCGGTTCTACATCTCTCGGCCGCCGGGCTATCCGCTGAACGAGCTTCTGATGGGAGCGCTGGCCCTGGTCGGTGGAGGCCCGCTGTGCGCACTGGCCGCCGCCACGGCGTCGGTGGTGGCGGTGGCGGTGTTTGGGCAGTGGTTGCGCGTTTGCGGAGTGAGGCACGCTGCGTGGATCGCGCTGGCGCTTGCAGTTCACCCATGGTTCTGGCGCAGCAGCACGCACACCCTGGACTACATCTGGGCGATGCTCACCCTGGTGCTTTCCGGCCACGCGATCGAGACCGGGCGATACCGGCGCGGGGCGTTGTGGTGCGCCCTGGGCCTTGGCTTCCGCTGGTCGAGCATTCTCTGGGTAGGCGCCTTCGCCTTTCGCGCTTACCAGAAGCACCGTAGCCGGCGCGAGGGGCTGCTATTCATCGGCATCGTCGGAGTTGTGGGCACGGTTGTGCTCGCCCCGGCGCTGTTGGGCACGCGACACTGGGCCGGTGAGGGCGGACAGTACACGTTCCTGGCGCCTACGCTGCGGCGGGCGGTGCTGTTCGGCTACCACCTGGTTGAGTTCTGGGGGCACGTGCTGGGGGTTGGGGTGATTGCGGCCGCGTGGTGGTTTGGACGACTGCAGCCCCGCGCGGGTGTCCATAGCCGGCCGGACTGGCTCTGGGTACACGTCGCGATCGTGGGCGCGTACGTCGGCCTGTTCTGGCTGCACTCGGACAAGTGCGAGTATTTCCTGCCGGCCTTGCCCAGCGGGTTGTTCCTGTTGGGGCGAACGATCTCACGACGCGGCTGGCAGGTCATCGCCCTGGCGTTTCTGGTGAACGGTATGGTGACCCTGAGGCTGGGTCACTGGCCGCGATCGGGTATCGACTTCTCGTGGCCACATCTCGAAGCCGGTGCCGTGCTGATGGACTACCACCACCGGGCGGACACGACACAGCGGGTATCGGCGCTCTGGCAACAGCTTCAGGAGCCGAAAGCCGCGGTTGTCGTCCCGGGGCTGCGCGTGATGGAAGAACTGAACGTCTTCGCCCGCCTCAAGCGCGGGCCGACGCGCCAACTGATCATCGACGGGCGGGTGATACCCGGGATGTACCACCAGGCCTGCGACGCCGGTGCTCCGCGCGTGGAGTTCTGGCCCGTGCGGCGGACCGGAGATGAGAAGACGCGCTGGCCGATACTGCTGAATCCCGACACGGGATCGGTAGCGATTGACGGGATGTGTCCGGTGCCGCCGGACGATGTGGCTGAAACTGTCCGTGAGGCGTATCTCCTGGATTCCCCACCCCTTCCTTCGGAAGGAATGGGGCGCACGGTCGTTGGGTACCCCATGCCGGCGCCGCATGCGTGGGGAGCCAGAGCCGACGCGCCGAAGATTGAATAGCCTGCAATGTCGTCGACCGACAACAACCTGAAATGTGATACCCCACCCCTTCCTTTGGAAGGGATGGGGCACACGGGCGGCGTGGAGGGTGAGTGCCCACCCGTTCCTTCGGAAGGGATGGGGCACACGGGCGGCCTGCCGGGTGAGTCCCCACCCCTTCCTGCGGGAGGGATGGGGCACACTGGGGGGGGCACGATGTCGCTGG
>JANQGB010000016.1 GCA_028277545.1 Phycisphaerae bacterium
AGGTGACGGCGCCCAGCTGCTCGTCCACCGGGGGTGGGAACAGCGGAATTCCTTGCAGGACGCCGAGGACCTTCTCGCTCAGCTCGTCGGCCGCGCTACCCGCGGGGACGGCCAAGGCCAACTGTGGCTCCGGCCCGAGAGCAGCCATCTCGACTCCCACTACCGCCAAAGCCGCTCCCTTGGACCAGAGCGCGCCGGCCAATTCCACACCAGACTCGGCTAAGGCAGCGCCGGGCGTGCCGGTGCCGGTTTGCCCCTGTAGCGCCGTCCGCGCCGCGATTTCCACGTTGGCCATCAGGCGCTTGAATTCTGGTCTGGCCATCAACTTGCCAAACGCGGAATCACCGCCGCCGGAGGCCTGGAGGTGGTCATGGCCTGCCCACTCGACGTAGACCAGCGTGTCGGAGGGAACCAACTCGGCAAGAGTTGGTGGGGCTGCGTGGGAGGCAACGGCACCCAGCAGGGCCGCTACCACTCCGACCGCGAATTTCGCGTATGGATGGGTGATCATCGTCGGCATCCTCCGTTTTGGCTACGGCACGTGTCAGTCCGATGCGCGCCGGCTGAGCCAGGCCGGCGTACCTCCCGCCGATCTTCAGGTCATCTGTTCCACGATCCGCCTCTTCACTTCCTCAAGGGTGCCACGCACGCGTGCTCCCGCAGCCCGACGGTGTCCGCCACCGCCAAAAGCAGCGGCCACGGCAGATACATCCAGGTCCGGCCGGACGCCATCGGGCGGTTTGCTGCGGAAACTTGCCCGAACCACGTTCTCACTGTTCTCGACCAGAAGAACGGAAGCGTTAACTCTACCAATCTGAAGCGGATAGTTGATGATGTCGTCGGTGTCGGAGTGGTCGGCCCCCGTGCGATCGAACAGGTCGCTGGTGATCGTCAGCACTGCCAGGCGATTGTCGTCGTGCAGTTCCACGTTCGCCAGCACAGCACCGAGCAAGCGAAAACGGGCGGCGGACTCGGTCTGGTACACCTTCTCAAAAATCGCTGCCGGGGACACGCCGCCGGCTACGAGATGAGCGACAGCCTCCAGGGTCCGCGCGTCGGTGTTGGAGAAACGGAACCAGCCAGTGTCTGTGGCGATGCCCGCGTATAGGGCCAGGCTGGCTTGCTGATCCAGCGTCCAGCCCGCCACCTGGGCCCAGTCGAAAATCACCAGACAGGCGGCGGAGGCGGTTTCATCGATCAGGTAGGTGTCGGCCAGACTATCGCGGGTGACATGGTGGTCAACGACAATCCTGGGCACGGAGGCCCGCCGCAGCCAATCGGCGGCCGGCTCCATCTGCGAATAGGCACAGGTGTCGAGAATCAGGACGCCATCGGCCTCGTTCAGACTGGCGTCGGTGGGCGTGGCTGAAACCTCGACGGGGACTCCGTTGAGCAGCCATTCATACCGCGGCGACACCGGGTCGAAGAGCAGGACACGAGGCGTCGCCCCGCCCGCTTTCAGGACCGAGTGCATGGCAACCATGCAGCCGAGGGCATCGCCGTCCGCCCGCGAGTGGGTCAACAGCAGCGGTTTTCGCCAGGCGGTGATCGTCTCCGCCGCTCGGGCGAAGTCGCTTCGGGACGGTGATCTTGCTGATTCGTTCATGGAGTGTTTTCTTCGGGACCAATGTCGGAGACGTGACAGCGAACGGCTGCCACGTCGCGGTTGATCTGGGCACAGAGCTCCTCGGCGGATTCAAACGTCTTCTGGGCGCGCAGCCATTTGCCAAACTCCAGGCGCAAGGTCTTTCCGTAGAGTTGCAGGTCGGCATCCAGCAGGAACGCCTCTATCTTGCGCTCTGCGGCGGCGGTGAAGGTCGGTGTCGTGCCGATACTCACGGCCGCCGCCCACCGCCGTGCTGCGCTGGACGCGGCGCCGCCCATCACCCGGACCACGCCCGCATAGACGCCGTCGGCAGGAACGAGTTGATCGACGACCTCCAGGT
>JANQGB010000096.1 GCA_028277545.1 Phycisphaerae bacterium
CTACAGCCAGAAGTACCCCACCCCTTCCCGCCAGACCAGGGCCTGCGACGCGACGTGTGCCCGTGCCGGCGGGTCGCATGTGTAGGCGCGGCACCATTATACCCGGCGGCCCCGGTTAGTTCAGCATCCAATCCGTTTAGGCCGCATTCCCCGGAAGTCAAGCACGACTACTGATCAACATTTCTCCGTGTTCTCTGTGTCCTCTGTGGCTTAATAACGACTGGGCGAGGAGGTATGTGCGCAAATTCACGGAAGCAGCCGGGCGGCGTTTCAGGGTCTGGCACATCGAAGAGGCGTGCGGTACTCGCCTGATCCGTTGCCGTTGCCTCAGATGACGCCAAGTCGACGCGACACTGGGCGACAAGCGTCCTTTATCGCCAACAGTGTGCGGTGAGCATTCGTCGCCAGCAGCCGGGGGGGCGTCGCCTGTCACGGACTGGTGACCGCTCGCTGAAACGCTGCGAAGTCCAGCAGATCGTAGTCGCCGTCGTCGTCAAAATCGAACGCTTCGCAATCCTCGCTCACCGATGCACCAGCAGGACCCGTCAGGCAGCCTTCCGCCACGGCGTAGTCGTCTAGATCCACTTGTTCGTCGCCGTCGGCATCTCCGAGGGCATAGCCGGCCAGGACAAGTTTGAATCCGTCCGCGGAGGTGTACTCGCTCGCACCGCTGCCGGTCGTCGCAACCGACAGTCGCCGGGCGATGGGGCCCTGCTCGAAGATGCAGCGGTCCAGGTTCACCCACTGCCCCCCACCGGATCGTTGGTCTACTGTCACCAGCGCCGTGCCATTGTAGTGGTCGATCTCGTAGCTGGCGGCGGCATTGCGATTGCCCGCGGACGTGTACCAGACGTATACGTCGTACCGGCCACTGCGAGGTATCTCCGTCCGAAACTCGGCCGCAAAGTCAGCGCCACCCTGGGCCACGCGGGAGTCAAACTTTAAGTAATCCGGCTGGGCCGAGGTAGTCCAGGTGCCGGTCTCTTGGTAAGCCGGCGAGCCATCCGAGTTGTCCACCACCAGTTGCACCATGCGGTCACTGGCAAAGGGGTTGTACGCCGGTTGCTCCCACGGCTCGCCGCCCACCGGCAGATTGTCGATCTCGTCCTGGATAGCGATCTGCGACGTGTACTGGTGATACACCCACAGACAGCCATGTGGCACGCCCTGGCTCTGGGCGTAGTTGATCTCGCTGCCCACCAGTGACCAGTCATCGTCTTCCGACGCCCGATAGCCCACGCCGAGTTTGTCCAGATGACCCGGTGCCTGGGCCCGCTGAGTGTTGAACTCGTTGACGAAGGCGCTGTACGAAGTCTTGTACATCTGGGGCATCACCAGGTCCATATACCCGCCGTTGACCCAGGCAGACCAGCGCTGCATGTGCTGAGTGATACCGTACGAGCCGGTCGGGGCAGACGACACCACGATGGCCGGGTTGGCCTGCTTGACCGCGTCGTAGCACTGCTGCATCACTTCGTTGACCAGGCTCTCGCGGAAGGCTACCCAGGTAGGGTGGTTCACATCGGCTGGCGGCGCGACGCCGTACTGCGCGAAGTAGAGGTCGGACGTGGCTTGTTCGTAGCCGTATTCTCGCCCGGTAGTCTTCCTCCCCCAGCGTATGCGGTCCAGTTGGATGTCGTCGAAGTCGTAGTTTTCTGCCAGCTCCCTCAACATCGAGACCACCGCTTCGACGGCCTCGGGGTGTCCCGGGCTGAGGAACACGAAACCGCCGTTCTCGCCGGTTACGGGGTCGCCGCCTATGTCCCTGGCCAGCCACTCCGGGTGGGCCAGGGCAATCGGATGGGTAGCCTGCCCCAGCGCCAGGCCGTACTCAAACCAGGCACCTACTTCGAGGCCCTCGTCATGGAAGATGTCAAGCAGGTAGCTGGTCATGTCGAAGCCTGGCACACCCCACGATCCGCCCGCGGCGGAATAGGCTCGCGACGGCCAGTACACCGTGGCACCGGAATAGGCCGAGATGTACACCGTATTCATGTTGCCGGCCTTGATGTTCTGAGCCATGGCTCGTAATTGGCCTTCGGTCTTGCCCAGATATGTGTAGTGTGTGAGCCAGCAGGCGCGAACGGCCGGCACCTCACTACCGCCGAACAGGGCTCGAAAGCGGACGGCATCGGCCACGATGGTCTTACCCGGTTCGGCCTCACTGGTCAGCGTCACCCGGTGCGAATCACCCTCGCCCAGCTCGAAGTTGCCCAGCGCGATCCACTGCGACCCGCTCACCTGCTGGTTCACGTAGACGTCGGTGGTGCCGCCGGCATGTTCGACGACGTAATGGGCGTCGCTGGGCCGTCCGCTGCCCGTGGATCGATACCAGACGGCCACCTCGTATTCGCCGCTGGCCAGAAGCGTCGGACGCCATTCCACCACTCCGGCGGCCTGGCTCGTCGAACGATAGCGGTAGTTGCTGCCATACTGGCCATCAGCCGAAGCCGTCGACCATTCGCGCGACAGCACGCTGAATCCCGAGTCCGTGTTATCGACGATAACCGTCTGCGCAGCAGCGGTAGACAGCGCCCCCAGGATCCAACAGGCCGCGATCGTGAGCACGAGCCGTGATCCGCCCCAGCTCCACTCTACCTGTAGCTGCCGCCGAAAATCTCCTTGCATGCCTCCAAAGCCTCCCTGGCCACGGCCGTAACCGAGGTTGCTAAACTCTCCGCCAAACGTTATATAACCATTCTAGGGAATGGGCCGCACGCGTTCAAGACTCTCCAGGGACTCGGAGTTTCGGAAGGTGACGGCGGACGGAGCCCGGGCGATGCACGCTGCGGGCCGCAAAGAATGGCGCCGGCCGTGCCGCTGGCTGCGGCGAACGTAGGGCACACGCGGCCCAGTAAGGTTCGGAGACCGGTCCGAAACTCGCGGAACCGTTGGCTCAGGAGCCCGCAGCCGACAGACCGGTCGTCCTGGCACGCAGTGACGAGGACAGCGATGATCCGGACTCGGTCCCGGCAGCGTTTAGGCCGCGGACGGCAAGGGGCTCGCTGTTGCGCCGAGCGCTTGGACGATACAATCCGCCGGATTCGCGGCACCCTGGGTGTTGAAAGTGGCGACTCCGAGAGTCGCGCCGCACGGAGAGACTGATTGATGCGCATTACTGGCACCTTCCTGGACGAAATCACTCACGACATCCCCAGCCAGAATTGGGGGCCTGAAGAGTGGGCCGCCGACTTCGACGTCATGCGGCAGATCGGTATCGACACGGTAATCGTTATACGGTCTGGTTACCGGGAGCAGGCTATCTTCAACTCCTGGGCCCTGCGCGAGCATCGGCCCATGCTCCCGGTTCACGAGAACCTCGGGCTGCTGTTTCTGGATCTGGCAGCCGCCAACGGCATGAAGCTGTACTGGGGCATCTACGACCCGGGCGATTGGGCGGAAGAGCAGCAGAAGACC
>JANQGB010000184.1 GCA_028277545.1 Phycisphaerae bacterium
AGTGGGGCTGTGACCGTGGTCGACGCGGACACGGCGGCCGACCCCGACGAGAGCGCTACCGGTGCCGTGGACCGTGGTGAGCTGCCGGTCTACCAGCTCTTCCCCGGCCAGACCAAGACACTCCGTGCCGTTGTGGCGGGGCTGGAGGACGACGACGTCTACGCGGTCGAACTCAAGCGGCTGCGCTTCGCCGGCGTGGAAGAGGGCGGCGAACTGGTCTACACGCCCGACTGTCAGTGGCCCGGCTGGGGCGCCACTTCGGGCTACTACACGGAGCCGGCAGTCGCCTATAAGTGGGGCGCGGATCCGACCGTGTTCGAGTTCGACATCCAGGTAGAGCCCAACGCAACGCCGGACTATTACGACCTGGTCTTCGCGGTAGCAGGCAAGTACAGCGACGGCGGCGGGCTGTTTATCGCCGAAGAGCATTTTTATTTGCAGGTGGAGCGTGCCGGTGACCTGGATGGCGACGGTGACGTGGACCTGGGCGACTTCTCAACCTTCCGTAGCTGCATGGCCGGCCCCAACGACACAGTGCCGCCACTGGCCTGCCCCCAGGTAACGTTCGACGCCTGCGACTTCGACGACGACAGCGACGTGGACCTGAACGACTTCTCGCGACTGGCGGCTGGCTTCACCGGATAAGTAAGCCGGGTCCGCGGCGCTGCCGACTCGGCTGGCAGTCATCGTCCGGGGAGACAGGCTCGCACGAAACACCCCACAGGCTTACTACGCCCTCTGACACCCTGGGATCGATCTGCCCGGCGCCGGCGGTACTAGCCAGCCATGGCCGGCACCGTTGTCGGGGCTTCGCCTTTAGGCGGTGAAGAGGCGACCGGCTGCGGCGACTCCAGGTGCTCGCCCTTCCGCACCAAGCGGGCGCTGTTGAAGATAACGACAGCGGTGGCCAGCATGTGCAGAATCGCGGCACCGATCGGATGCAGCGCTCCCCAAACCGCCAGCGCTTGGGCCACCACGATGAAAACCACGCCAAAGAGCAGGTTCTGCCAGATGACGCGGGTCGCATCGCGCGAGAGACGGATAAGGAACGGCAGGCGGGAGAGATCGTTGTTCATCAGGGCGATGGAGGCGGACTCGATGGCCACATCACTGCCGGCCGCTCCCATGGCGATGCCCAGATCGCCAGCCGCCAAGGCAGGCGCGTCATTGACGCCGTCACCAATCACGGCCACCCGATGGCCGCGCTTCTGTAGATCGGTCACCAACTCCAGCTTCTCACCCGGCAGCACCTGGGCCAAAACCTCGGTACAGCCCATCTCCTGACCGACGCGGCGGGCCACCGACCACTTGTCGCCGGTCACCATGGTCAGGTTGCGGATACCCTGCTCGCGCAGCGAGTCAATAGCGGCGCGGGCCTCCGAGCGGGTGCGATCCTCGAGGCCGATCCAGCCGATACACTTGCCGTTGCGGGCCACATAAAGCAGGCTCACACCCTCCGGCTCTTCGTATTCCGCGGCGCTCACGGCGCTCATGTCGACGCCAAGTTCTTCCAGCCACGTGCTCCGGCCCACCACGATTTTTTCGCCCGCGAGATTCGCCTGGACACCGCGCCCGGAG
>JANQGB010001344.1 GCA_028277545.1 Phycisphaerae bacterium
GACGGTGACGAACTGCATCTTCACGGGCAATGAAGCCATGAAGGGCGGCGCGGTCTATGTGATGACGGCAACGGAGTCTCCGCAGGAAACACCGAACGACGCGCCCGTCTTCACCGACTGCACCTTTGACGGTAACAGCGCCGGTGCACGGGGCGGCGGCGTGTCCGTCGACCTGAGCACGCACCCAACATTCATCCGCTGCACGTTCATCAACAACGCCTGTGACGCCAAGGGCGGGGCCATCTACCTGGACTTCGGCTGCTCGCCGACCTTCGTCAACTGCCTCGTCGCGAAGAACACGGCCGAGCGCGGCACGGCCATGGGCATCGACGGCAGCTCCTCACCCAAACTGATCAACTGCACCATAGCCGACAACTACGCCGGAGACATCGGCGCCGGGCTCTACACCGGCAGCTACCTCATGAACCCCAACGAGCCCACGCTGATCAACTGCATCGTCTGGGGCAACGAGAACCAGTGGGGCGGCCCGGTCGACCTCAGCGTCTGGCATGAGAATCACTTCTACGCTTCCTACAGCAATCTCGGCGAGGGCTTCACCAGCGCGGGAACGGGCGTTCTCGAGGACGTGGATCCGCTGTTCGTCGATCCCGACAACGGCGACTACCGGCTGCAGTCCGGCTCCCCCTGTGCGGGCACCGGCACCGACTCCGGCGACGACGACATCCCAACCGACGACCTGGACGGCAACGCCCGCAGCGGTTCCTACGACATGGGTGCCTACCAGGGCACGGCTGCCAGCAGCACCGGATCCCTCACTGTCACGATCAGCCCCACCGATGCAGTCACGGCCGGTGCGCAGTGGCAGGTGGACGGAGGCGACTGGCAAGCCAGCGGCGCCACGGTGTCCGACCTGAGCACCGGCTCCCACACAGTCAGCTACAGCACGGTAACCGACTGGACTGCCCCCGCGGACGAAACGGTGACCATCAGCGCCGACCAGACCACGTCGACAACGGGCACCTACACCGACGCCACGGGCAGCTCTGAGCCCTACCCCGGTTACAACCTGTACAATCCCCTCAGTTCCACGGACACGTACCTCATCGACAACGACGGCAATACCGTCCACACCTGGAGCAGCACCTACGGGCCGGGCAACTCCGTCTACCTGCTGGAAGACGGCACGCTGATGCGCACGGCCAACACGGAGTCCGGGAACCTTCAGGACATCGGCGGTGCCGGCGGTCGCATCGAGCAGTTCGACTGGGACGGGAACCTGATCTGGGAGTACGAGTACGACACGGCGGAGCACCGACACCACCACGACCTGGAAGTGCTGCCCTCCGGCAACGTTTTGCTGATCGCGTGGGAGGTGAAGAGCCAGGCCGAGGCCGAGGCCGCCGGGCGCGATCCCACACTGCTCTCTGATGGCGAACTCTGGCCGGATACGATCGTCGAAGTGGAACCGTCCGGGAGCTCCGGCGGCACGATCGTCTGGGAATGGCACGTCTGGGACCATCTCGTCCAAGACCGCGACCCGACAGCGGGAAACTATGTCACTGACGTCGCCGACCATCCCGGGAAGGTCGACATCGACTTCATGCAGAACGATGGTGCCGACTGGACCCACATCAATTCCGTCCACTACAACGCCGAACTCGACCAGATCCTGGTGTCCGTCCGGAACCTCAACGAGATCTGGGTCATCGATCACAACACCACGACCGCCGAGGCCGCCGGTTCTGCCGGTGACCTCCTGTACCGCTGGGGCAATCCGCAGGCGTACGGTGCGGGCGACGCGAACGACCAGCAGTTCTTCAACCAGCACGACGCCGAGTGGATCCCCTCCGGCTACCCCGGCGAGGGGAACATCCTCGTTTACAACAACGGCAAGGACCGTCCCGAAGGCGACTACTCGACGGTTGACGAGATCGTGCCGCCCGTGAACCCCGACGGCTCCTACACCCTCGTCACGGACAGCGCCTACGGCCCGGACGCGCCCACTTGGATCTACACCGCCCCCACCCCCACCGATTTCTACTCCCAGCGGATCTCCGGCGCCCAGCGGCTGCCGAATGGCAACACCCTCATCTGCGAGGGGGCCAGCGGCTACTTCTTCGAGGTCGATTCGGACGGCAACACCGTGTGGGACTTCACCGACGGCACCAACACCTTCCGCTGCGATCGTTACGGCACCGACTACGCGGGCTTCGACGGCACACCACTGGACGATGCGGTCAATCAGACCCCGGTCGCCGACGCGGGCGGACCGTATTCGGGCACTGTCGGGGACACCATCACCCTCGACGGCTCAGGGTCCAGCGATTCGGATGGGACGATCGCTCTCTACGAGTGGGACCTGGATAACGACGGCAGCTACGACGACGCCACCGGTGTGACTACCACATTTCCGAGCGACACCGCAGGCGAGTACACCGTTGGCTTGCGCGTCACTGACGACGACGACGCACAGGACACCACCACCGCGGCCGTTACCGTGACCGATACCAGCGGTCTCACCTACCCCGTGGTCGATGCGGGGCAGACCGAGTGCT
>JANQGB010000373.1 GCA_028277545.1 Phycisphaerae bacterium
TCCGAACGCCCTGCCGGCCTCGCGGGCCTGATTCGGGTCCGACACCGTCTGGCGAACGCGCGTGCCCTCGATGTAAAGGTACAGCCGCCAGAACCCGCCCTCCTGGTCACGGAAGCAGCGGGCGCCCGCCACCGTGGGGAGCAAGGTCAACACTCGCCGGTGAACGTCGGGCAGGCCGCCCGAGATCAACTTCTCGGCTATGTGGGCCGTGACGCGCTGTACGTTGTCCATAACCAGCGTTGGATCAGCAAATACCCGGTCGTTGATACGCTGCAACAGGAACCGGGACACCTTGCCGTCGCCCCGGTAGGTCAGTCGATATGACTCGTTGATGTGCCCGCCGCCATACGGCTCCACGCCGGCCAGCGCCCCGGGGACAACGAACTGCGACACAATCGTCCCCAGGTCCCGCGGCATGGTCAGCTCCAGAGATTCGGCGGGTACTCGCCTCGGCGGACGAGGGCGCGGATTACCTCCGTGGCACGCTCGGCGTCGCCGGGGTTGGTCAAGCCGCACCAGGTGTTGCCGCCCGATAGCAGTTTCACACGCGCCAGGCCCTGCTGGATCAGGTCGCCAACTACCACCGGCAGATAGCATTCCAGTCTATTCGACGTGCCGTGAAGCCGGAGGAAACTCACGACTGCTCTCTCCAGTTGGCCCGCGAACGCGCGGGTGAACGCCCACATGTTCATCGAGACCGGCTGATCCGCATTGAGTGAGCGCGTTTGGCCGGATTCGTCGCTGTACTCACCGCCGTGGCCCCGCTTGGTGACTGCCGTCAGCTCCACGATCTTCTCCAGCCAGCCGTCCTCCGTGCAGTGGCACACGCCGCGAGATACACTACCACCCTCGGTCAAAGTGGCGCCGAGCGAGTACGCAACCATGGCGTAGACCGGCGGTGCGTCGTCTTCCGCGTCTCGAAGAAATGCACCCAGGGACGCGAACGCATCGGCCCCGTAGAAGTCATCAGCGTTGACGACTGCAAACGACTCGGAAACCAGGGGCGCCGCGGCCAACACCGCGTGCCCGGTACCCCACGGTTTCGTCCGGCCCGGCGGCACGGAGAATCCAGCCGGCAGCATATCCAACCGTTGATGGGCATAGGCCACCTCAATGGTTCTGCCAAAGCGGTGGCTGACGCTCTCTCGGAAAGCGGCCTCGGTGTCCGGGCGGATTACGAAGACGATTCTGCCGAAGCCGGCTCGCAGCGCGTCATAGACAGTGTAGTCCATGATCGTGGAGCCGTCCGGTCCGACCGGTACGAGTTGTTTCAACCCGCCGTATCGGCTGCCCAGACCGGCCGCCAGAATCACGAGCGTGGGTTTCATGTTGGCGCTACTCGCACCGGGGGGCGGCCGGCGTCAAAGCCCTGAAACCGCCCGGCTGGCACACCTTCAGTCCGCCGCACTGATCTTCAGCATAACCGCCCCGTGCGGGGCGACGATTCCCGAGTAGCCGAGGAGATAGACGCCCTCATCCTGCCGCGTCCAGAGATTTCGCGCTAAGTGAGGTCCGCTGATGCCGAGGTCTTCCCAGGTTACGTTGATAGTCTCCTGGGTGCGCCGCCGGTTGAACAGCCCGACGGCCAGCGAGCCATCATCCAGTGTACGCGACCATACCTCCAGCCGCTCTCGCTCCCACACGCGTCCCGCCTGCCTGCCCAGCGGGTCCTGGTTCACCTCCAGCACCTCCGGATTGGTCAGCAGCGCCAGGGTGAATTCGTCGAGTTGCGACAGATCGCAGCCTATCAACAGTGGCGAGGCCAACAGCGACCAGAGCGTGATATGAGTTAGCTGTTCGTTGGGCGTCAATCGCGTCGGGTGCAGGTCCGGACCCCAGCCCAGTTGCCCCACGACCAGCATGTCCGGATCGTTCCAGTGTCCGGGGCCTGCGAACTCCTCCAGGCCGTCCTGCCCGAAACCAATCCCCGACATGCTGGGCCAGGTGTCCGTGATGTCTCCCGTGGTCCGCCAGTAGTTGCCGCCGACCGCCGCGCCCCACTGCGACACGTTGCCCATACCGTACTGGCAGATGCTGAAGACGATGTCTCGCCCACAGTTGTCCAGCGCCTGGCGCATGACTTCGTACGGCCTGCGCAACTCCGGTTCGCTGAGATCGGGGGCGATGTCCTTATAAGAGCACCAGTCATACTTGATCAGATCGATGCCCCACTCCGCGTACCTGTCCGCATCAAGCTGCTCGTGTTCGTAACTGCCCAGGTAGCCGGCACACGTCGTTGGGCCGGGCGAGGAGTAGATGCCCAGTTTCAGTCCCTTGCTGTGCACGTAATCAGCCAGGGCCTTCATGTCCGGGAACTTGTCGTTGGACTGGATGCGCCCCTTGTCATCGCGGTCGGCCTCCCAGGCGTCGTCGATGTTGATGTACTGGTAACCGTGGGCGGCCAGGCCGCTCGCGACCATCCAGTCCGCGGCCGAGCGGACCTTGGCATCGTCCACGCTGGTGCCCCAGACATTCCACGAGTTCCAACCCATCGGCGGGGTAAGGGCCAGGGAGTGCTGTCCACCGACTATGGTCAGGCTCTCGGTGGCCTCCCCCTGCGGGCCGGTAACGGTGATCTTCACCTCTGTTGTGCCTTCGCTTGTCAGCGAACCTGTGATGATCCCGCTTTCCGCATCCAGTTCCAGGCCGGCCGGCAGGTTGCTGGCCGCGAAACGAAGCGGCCCCTCTCCCGTGGCCGGTATGCGGAACAGGAAGGGCCGGCCGGGAGTCGCCCCAGTGATTCGCGGTGCGTGTATCGCCGGGCGGAGACTCCGCTCCACTGCGATCTGCGGCGGCGGCCCCGGCGGAAACTCGTATGTCTCCGGCCGCTCAACAGCACCGGGCTCCAGCACCAGCAGGGCGCCGCCCCAATCCGCGTGGTCGCAGTGAATGCCGTCGCCCGCGTTCTCAACCAGCAGGGTCATTCGCTGGGCGCCCGCCAGATTCACTTCCAGGCGTTCTGGCGGATCACCACCCTGCAGCACGCCGGTTCGCGCCGCTTCCTGCCCGTCCACCAGCACCACGAACACCACCGAGCCGTAGTCGCCCGCCTCGTCATCCACGCCCGCATCCGCCCTGAACGACCGCGCCGTTCCTTTGAGGTTGACGACCAGCTCGCTGAAGGCATGCGTGCCGATGCCGTGCTCATACACCTGACCGTGGAGGGTCAGCGGCTTGCCGTCGACGGACTTGCCCGCCTGAGCCCGGCCCCATTCCTGTTCCACCAGACTCAGGTCCAGTGTGTCCAGCCAGATGGCTCCTGCCGGGGCCTCGCCGCCGGCCAGCTCCGGCGTGCCTTCACCCTGTCCCTGTCGAGGGCCACGGTCTCCCAGCGTACCGGTCGAACACCCGGCCAACGCCGAACCGAGTAGCACGGATATGGCGACCACCCACCGGGCTGACCTGCGTTCGTCGATAGGTGTCCGTGGCGACTTGTCGACTGGACGTTTGAAACGGAACGTGTTCATTGGCGCACCTCCGGTGCTTGCGGACCCTAGCCTACGCTGGAGTACTGTTCAAGCTGCCCGGAGAAGCGCGAACGGCATCGCTTGGCCCTGGCGCCACTACAGATACAAACCTGTGGTCACGGAACCGCTAAGCCGGGAGCCGGTGGCGGTGCTACTGCCTGGCGCAGAGATTGCCACCAAGCTGCAGGGCGGCTGCTACGTCAGATGCCAGCCACCGCGAGAGCTTGGCGGCTCCATTCGTGTCGATATGCTCGGTGTCAAAGAAGTCCGCGTCTGTCAGGAGTGCCGTCGGCGGCCGAATCACGGGCACCTTCATGGCCGACACCACCTCGCCCAGCAGCGCCTGGTACTCCGGGTTCCGCAGGGGATCGCGGCAGGCCGCGACAGTGGATCGCTGCCGCATCTCCAGAAGTCGCACGGCCACGCCGGCCTCTCGGAGCAGGCGGATGGCTTCCCGGAGTACCTGCCGACTGGGATTCCCGGCACCGATGCTGGCGGGGCGTCTGCGCTCTGCATCCCGTGGGCCGGCGAGGCCAGGGTCGGCTCCAACCGGCAGCCTGCTGCCGGTCCATGTAGCCCACCCCTTTTGGTCGTATCTGATCCTGGAGTTGCCGTCCAGCGGTGCCCCTCGCGTCAGGCGCTCGGCCATCAGTCGGCAATCGTCCCACTGACGACGGCTGGCGAACAACGTGGTCAACAATCCCTCGCGCAAGAGGTACGGACTGACGGAGGCCGCGACGGGGAGATCACGCCCATCACCCAGGGCACGCAGACTGTTAACCAGCGCTGGTTCGATCGCTTCGACCGTACCCCGGGGGCTGACACCTAGATAGACCAGTTTCGGAAGCCGGCCGGATTCCACGATCCGGCGAACCAGCAGGTACTCGCCGAACACGGTCGCCCCGGCCGCACACAGGTTCAGACTGCTGATTGAACGTCCTGTCGCGGCGCGCACTTCTTCATTCACGAGCGCAGGGTTGATGCCGAAGATGCCGTAGGACGAACCCAGGAAGACAACGTCCGGTGCGAGGCGGCTCTGCTCATAGAGATCCCACTTCCACCGCGTGTAGTTCGAACTGCCGTGCATCTGGGGAAGGCTGACCCGATCGAGCAGGCGGTCGCCGATCACCAGGACGAGCACGAAGCCGGCAGCCATCCAGAGTGCGTCGCGCCGTTTGCTACAGGAGATGAACTGCCTGACGGTCATGGGTGCTCCCACTCAGAACTGGAAGTAGATGAACGGCTTGGCCGCCGGCGCCAGGAGGATCGCCGTCCACAGGCACAGGGCGGCAAGCGCTCCTCGAACCGGGGCTGGGAGCCGCGCAAAACGCCTGGGCAGCGCCCCAACGCCAGGCAGCACGTGAGCCGCCACACACGCCAGGACGATCAGGCCCACCCGCCGCCCGCGCAGATCGCCGGTGAAATCGAACATGTTGCCCAGCAGGATGCGGACGACGCTCCAGTCCGGGGCCCGAAACAGCAGCCAGCCGAAGCAGGTCAGGTGGAACATCACCACGACTTTCGCAGCACGTGGTATCATCACGCTATGGAGGCCTGTAAGCCGATGACCGATGGCTTCCCAGCCCCGCTGGGCAGCAAGCAGCGCTCCGTGAAAGACACCCCAGGCCACGAATGTCCAGGCCGCTCCGTGCCAGAGGCCACCTAGCGCCATGGTGATTAACAGGTTGGTGACAGTCCGCACCCGCCCGCGCCTGGATCCACCCAGCGGTATGTAGAGGTAGTCCCGCAGCCAGGTCGAAAGCGAGATGTGCCACCGCCTCCAGAAGTCGCGGGGTGATTCCGCCAGGTACGGGCGGTCGAAGTTCTCAGTCAACCGGATCCCCAGCATTCGCCCCACACCCAGAGCGATGTCCGTATACCCTGAGAAATCCATGTAGATCTGGAAGGCGTACGCGTAAAGAGCGATCCAGACCGCCATGCCGGTGTAATCCCCGGGCGAGGCAAAGACGCCGTCGACGTACAGCGCCAGCAGGTCAGCGACGACCATCTTTTTGAACAGTCCGCAGAACAATCGGTATACACCGGCGGACATATCGGTGTCTGCGAAGCGCTGCTCGGTCTTGATCTGGGGCAGCAGGCTGCCGGCCCGCATAATTGGCCCCGCTACCAGTTGCGGGAAACAGGCCACGAAGATGGCAAAATCTCGAAGGCTCTTCTCCGCGGATGCGCCCCGATAGACGTCGATGGTGTAGGACATCGTCTGGAAGGTGTAGAACGATATCCCCATCGGCAGGATGACGCTCAGCGTGGGCAGATCGCTGCTGAGCCCGACGGTGCCGAGCAGGGCTGCCGCTGAATCGCAAAAAAAGTTGAAATACTTGAAGGTGGCCAGCACGCCCAGGTTGGTGCAGATACTGGCCAGCAGGAACCGCTTGCGGGAGCCGCGGCCTTTGCGCTGCTCCATGGCTCGGGCGCAGGCGTAGTCAACCAGCGTACTGAGCAGCAGCAGGCCCGTGAACCGCCAGTCCCACCACGAGTAGAAGACGTAGCTGCCGATCAACAGGGCCCAGCGCCGGGCCGATCCGCGCAGCGCCCAATACACCGCCAGCATCAACGGTAGGAAGACGGCGAACGCTGCGCTGTTGAACAGCATACGGCCAGCTCAATTCCCCGGCTTTGCCGGTTGATTGCAGCAATCTCACTCGGGTGCCGGTCATCGCAGACACCGTCCGCAGGCCGCCCGCCTTTGCTGGCGACCCACCCCGATCAACGCTGCTCGTCACCCCCTTGCAGTCGTTATCGGTCGATGCCCCGCAGCCCTGTACACGCCCTCCCCGTCAGGGTCGCCCCGCGGATCACCGAGCGCAATCGGGCTGATAGGGCCTCACTTATCGGACGGAGTCTGGAGTCGCCGTCGCAATCCGCAACAGCATCGCGTCGGTTACCGTTTGGGCCAGGTCGGCATGGATCAACGGCCCGAAGCAGGTCTTACCGGCGCCAGCGCTACGATCGACCAGACAGCGCGGTGGTTCTCGCTTGATTCCAAGCAGCGGCGCGTGTTGCATTCCGGCTGCGTGTCTGGCATATACGCGTAGGCAGGTTGCGATCCGGCGGGCCAAACAGCCCGAGACGCGTTCAGTTTCGCTTTATCAAACATCGATCCTCACATCTAGACGCAGCATCCGAGGCGGGCTCGGTATGATGTGGGTACACGAGGAGCGATCCGATGAACCATGAGGCGACGGTCTTCATTGTGGACGACGACGAAGCCCTCCGTGAGTCCCTCGGGAGCCTCATGAAGTCGGTGGACCTGCCCTACGAGACATATGCCAGCGCCGAGGCATTCCTGGAAAGTTATGACCCCGAGCGACCGGGCTGCCTGATCCTCGACATACGGATGCCCGGCATGAGCGGGCTGGCGCTTCAGGAGAAGCTCGCTAACGAGGGCGTCGAGATGCCGTTGATCATCATGTCGGCGCATGGTGACGTCGAGGCGGCAGTCAAGGCGATGAAAGCCGGTGCCGTCGACTTCATCAACAAGCCGTGTAAAGGAGACGTGCTGCTCGACCGCATCAGGGCAGCTCTCGAACTGGACGCCAAGAGGCGGCGAAGGCAGGCTCAACGTGCCGACGCCGCAGCCCGCCTGGCTCTGCTCACGCCGCGCGAGCAACAGGTTGTCGACCTGCTGGTTGCCGGTCGACTTCCCAAGCAGATCGCCTTCGAGCTCGGCCTGAGCAGGAAGACAGTCGATGTTCACCGTAGCCACATCATGATGAAGCTGCAGGCAGAGTCATTGGTCGATCTTCTGAACATGGTGCGGACCGCGAACACCGGCCCATCCTCCGCAGACGAATGAAAAGTGCCACTTTCGGTACCACGAGGCAGCGCGGGTACTGACGCCGCCCTGGCGTAGACGGCGCGCCCTGAACACCAGTTGAAATAAAGCACCAGCGGATTTCTCTTTTTCTTAAGTGAAAGCCCTATTGTGCAGCGGTCAAGCGGCCGCTAAGCCGCACAAGGAGGGCTCTACGACACGGCGTCCGAAGACTGGGGCCGGCGTGCCCATCGCCGAGCCACCCCAGCCTGCCGGGGCGGATGCTGCCAAGCTGGCGGAGGACTTGGTCGCCAGCGAGGCGCGGGGACCTGTGTCATAGCCGAGAACACACCGGGTCTGATCAAGGAGTGGCGGGAATGGACCATACTCCTGTGCACAATGAACGCCAGAGAGGCTGCAACGGCAAACCCCCTCGCGAATTGGTGGGGAGCGACGCAGCTATGGTGCAACTTCGAACCCGAATGAAATCCCTTTCGTCGCACGATTGCCCGATAGTCATCTACGGCGAGTCCGGGACGGGAAAGGAGCTCGTTGCCCGGCACGTTCATGCCGCCAGCCCGCGGGCCGCGGGGCCCTTTGTGGCCGTTGATTGCACGACTTCCCCCGGCACTCTGCTCGAGTCCCAACTGTTTGGCCACGTCGGCGGCGATACCCCCGGTTCCACAGAGTCATCGCCGGGGCTTTACCGGGCGGCAGAGGGAGGCACCCTGTTTCTGGACGAGGTCGGCCAACTCGGGCTGGACCAGCAGGCCGGTCTGCACCGCTGCCTCCAGCAGGGCGCGGTGGTCCCGGTTGGAGGCCTGCAGCAGGTTCCCGTGGACGTGCGAATCATAGCGGCGACGCACCAGAGCCTGGAGGAGATGGTGAGCCGTGGCGACTTCTGCGAGGGATTATATTACCGGCTGCACGTGGTCCGGCTGGACGTTCCGCCGCTACGGGATCGGCCGGGGGATATTGCCCGATTGGCCCGGCACTTCCTGGACCAACAGGCAGATTCGCATCAGGAACCCGCACGGAGCCTGTCCTCCGAGGCCGTCGGGGTGCTGGAAGCCTACGACTGGCCTGGCAACGTGCGCGAACTACGCAACGTCACAGAACACGCAGCGGTGTTTGCGGCCCACGACCATATCACGCCGGCCGACCTGCCAGAGACGCTGCGGAGGAAGTCCATACCGCCCGAGACTCAAGGCGGCGGTTCGAACGGAAACGGTCAAGACAAGATAGTACCGCTGGCGGTGGCTGAAAGATCGCTGGTGGAGCGTGCCCTCCGCGCCACGTCGGGCAACCAGACTCGCGCGGCCGATATGCTGGGCGTGGAGCGCCATCGGCTGGCCCGGATGATCCGGCGACATGGGCTGCGGGCCCTGGCCAGATCCCGTGGCGGGTGACCTTCGGCGCGTGCGGCCTGGAATACCAAGGCAGGCCGGAAT
>JANQGB010000399.1 GCA_028277545.1 Phycisphaerae bacterium
CGCCCGGCGACGGCCAAGAGGCGTCTGATGGTCCGCGTGGAGTCCCGTTGGCGCAACGTGCCTGTCGGCGACTACCGGGACTTCGAGTTCAAGGACGTGCTCTGCGACCGTTCGCCCGGCAATGTCATTCAACTGCGGTACAAGGCCCAGGCCAATATCTATCCACCGGACGAGATTCTGCGAACGCTATGGGTGGCGGGCAACCCCGACAAGGGCACCGAAGTCAGTCAACTACGGAGGGCGGACGTCTACGGACGTTTTCACACCATCCCCTTCCCGGCCTCCGTGGTTGCCAAGGATGGCACGCTCAGGGTGCGCTTCGTCAACGTCAATCCCTATCCCTATCCAGATCACGAACAGTACGACAACATGCTGCTCTTCGAGGGGAAGCGCGGTGTCGAGGTGCTCTTTGCGGTGGGCAGC
Source organism: Phycisphaerae bacterium (assembly GCA_028277545.1). Classification (GTDB taxonomy): domain Bacteria; phylum Planctomycetota; class Phycisphaerae; order UBA1845; family UBA1845; genus JANQGB01. The sequence continues at coordinate 424 of JANQGB010000399.1, forward strand.
TTCGGGGGGAACCTGATCCGGGCCCTGTTGATGATCCTGTGCCGTCTCATGTTCCTGACGGCGGTGGCTTTGCTGTTCTCGACCGTGTTCTCGTTTCCGGTGGCCTGCCTGTGCTCCTTTACCGTTTACGTGCTGGCCACCATCAGGCAGTTTCTGGACGACGCCCTGGACTTCCTCAGCGGCGACGCCGCCCTGGAGGGCTTCAAGGCGGTTTTCTCCGGGCTGCTGAGGGTGCTCTACCTGATGATACCCGACTTCGCGCGGTACGACTCGGTCGAGCTGATCGCCGACGGGCGTAACGTGACTCTGATGTGGCTGATCCAGGCCAACCTGTGGCTGGTGGCGATCGGCACGAGCCTGGTGATGCTTCTGGCGTGTCTGTTGTTCTATCGGCGGGAGGTCTCGGAGGTCTCTGTTTAGGCCTGCTGGCCATTCGCTGGGAGCGGTGGTGCTGAACGCCCGGCAATATGTGACCGGAAGGGACGACAAGAGGCGTCTACCGGAAGTGGTGGCTCCGGCCCGGTCGGGAGGACCGAACTTTGGACCGCGGCCCAGGCCGGCAGCGTCCACGACTGGTCGCGAGAAAGCAGTGAATGCTGAATGATGTTGGTTGAATCGTCTGGCGACAACCTGGAGATAGGGTCGTGAGTCGGTTACTTGCCGACCAGATGCCCGAGTACCTTGCCGCCCGCCAGGCGGCCAGGCGCAGCGAGCGCATCGTGCAGATCGTGGCCGTCGTTCTGGCCATCGTGGCCATTATCGGCGCCGCGAAATTGGTCGAGCCGATGAACGACATCCGGCTCAAAGAGCAGATGGTCATCGACCCCGATACCGTCAAGGGCCTGCCGCCAATAGAGACCCTGCTGGCCCGCACCGGTACCTTCCGGGCGCTGGCCATCCAGGTGGCCTTCTCGCGTGCCGAGCGGCTCAAGGAAGAGGGCAAGTACTACGAGTTGATGGAGTTGGCTGACTCGATCTGCCGGCTCGCTCCGCGGTTTCCCAGCGTCTGGCAGTTCCAGGCCTGGAACATGGCTTACAACGTATCGGTGGCCACCTACACGGCCGAGCAGCGCTGGAAGTGGGTCAACAACGGCATCAAGCTGCTGCGCGATCGGGGCACCAAGTACAACCCCAAGTCGATAAGCCTGTACAAGGAGTTGGCCTGGATCTACTGGCACAAGGTCGGCGACTTCCTGGACGACCACCACTGGAACTACAAGGCTGAGATGGCGGTCGAGATGGAGCGCATCCTCGGGGCACCGCCACCGGCCATGTCTGAAGAAGAGGAGATCAATCACTTCCGCCGCATCGTGGACGCCCCGCGCGACCTGAAGCGGCTGCTGGAAGAGGATCCTCAGATAATCGAACTGGTCAACCGAATGGCCGAGCTCGACTTGACTCCCGACGAGTCGCTGCTCGAGTTCGTGGCCCGGCACATGCGGGAAGACCTGACCGTCGCCCAGTACCTCAAGACCCGCTCGGAAGAGGAGGAGTACTCCCTCTTCGGCCAGCAGATGACGCTGCTGAACAACCCCGAGTATGCCGAAGCACGCGACCGCCTGCTCGGCGCCCTGCGCTCCGAGGCCCTGCGCAAGACCTACAACATGGACCTGGAGTGGATGCTCGGGCTGATGGAGAAGTACGGGCCCATCGACTGGCGCAGCCCCTACGCTATGGCTCTTTACTGGTCGAGTTGGGGCGACATGGAAACCCGCGGGCAAATCAACCTGAACCCGCACGACTCGATGAACACCGGGCGGTTCATCTTCTTCGCCCTGGACAACATGGTAAAGCGGGGACGGATAGTGCTGACCCCGGACTTCGACCATCCGACCAGGTCTTATCTCGAACTGCTGCCCGACCCGCGGTTCATCGATCACCACCATGAAACGGTGCTCGAGGTGAGTGCCGCCCAGTTCCCGAACGACCCTTTCGTAGCACTAGGCCACGCGGCGAACCAGTACCGGACCGGGCACTTCAACTTCCTGCACTACGCGGTTGTCCAGCTATACCTGGGCGGCGACCCCCGCAGCATGGCCAAAGCCGAGTACTACTACGACTACATGCGCCAGATCAACCGCAACCTCGACGGCAGCGTGAAGGAACAGTACCTGGTGCCGCTGCGCGAGTACGTTTTGAACATCAAGGACGTCCGCGAGGGCGCCGAGGGATTCAAGAGCGCCAACATGATGGTGGCGGAACTGCAGATGCGGTCCTTCCGCGAGTTGGCGGCGGGCAACGTCGAGCAGAGCGTGCGGGCCACGAACCTGGCTCAGCAGGTCTTCGAGGTGTACCAGGCGGACACGCGGATTGACCGCAACACGCGCCGCCAGATGGAGCGACCGATCTTCATCCGGGCGGACGTGCTCATGCGTTACCTGGCCGACAGGTCCACCTCGATTGGTTTGAAGGCTCGAGTCTGGCGCGGCGTGGACCTGCGTACCCGCCAGATGATCTGGGACGACGTGGCCGTGTTCCTGGAGGCGCTCTGCGACCAACAGGACCCGCCGTGGGACGTCAAAAAGGCCTTCCCCGAGCCGGTCGGCATGGCCGAGTACCGGCTTGACCCCGAGGTGGGACGGCGCGAAGCCGGGCCGGACCGGGACGTCTCGGAGGGGACCAAGCACTAACGGCCCTGCTGCCTGACCCGCCAGGGCACTGAACGCTGCGGGCAAGCCTGGAGGAGGCAAGGCGGCAACCGGTGTGCCGCATTGGGCTTGACAAATCGATCGAATCGGGTAAAAGGCCCGGCCTGTAGCCCTGGTGAGGGCCGGCCTGGCAGGTAGAGGATTGGGTTCGGCCGCCCCGATGGGGCATGGAAGTTCGTCGAAGAGCCATGATACGAGTTAAGAATCTTACCAAGCACTTCGGTGCCGTTCGGGCAGTCGATGACGTCACTTTCCACGTCGAAGAAGGCGAGATTGTCGGCTTTCTGGGCCCCAACGGCGCGGGCAAGACCACTACTTTGCGTGTGTTGACCTGTTTTCACCCGGCCGACCAAGGATCGGCCTCGGTGGTCGGCTTTGACGTGTTTCGCGAGTCGATGCAGGTCCGGCGGAACATCGGCTACCTGCCGGAATCCGCCCCGCTGTATCCGGAGATGCGGGCCCGGGAATACCTGGACTTCCGCGCCCGACTGCACGGCATGGGGCGCGACGACCGGCACCAGGCCATCAAGCGGGTCACCGAGCAGTGTTGGCTGGGCGAATTCATAGACCGGCCGATCGGGCAGTTGTCCAAGGGCATGCGCCAGCGGGTGGGCCTGGCCGACGCGCTGGTCCACGACCCCAAGGTCCTGGTGCTGGATGAGCCGACCATCGGCCTGGACCCGACGCAGATTCGCGAGACCCGCCACCTGATCAAGGAACTGGGCGAGCGGCACACTATCCTGCTGAGTTCGCACATTCTGCACGAGGTTCAGCAGATCTGTAACCGGACCATCATCATCAAGAACGGGCGGATCGTGGCTATCGGCTCGCCGGACGAACTGCGTCAGCGGGTCAGTGCCTCGTCGCCGCTCATCGCGGAGATCAAGGGACCGGCCGCCGAGATCAAGAAGAGCATCGCGGGTCTGGCGGGGATCGGCTCGATAGAAGCGACGTCCACGGACGGCTGGAATCGGTTGGCGGTTCAGCCATCCGGTGAAGCCGACGTCCGGGAGGCTATCTTCAAGCTGGCAGCGGATCAGGGCTGGACCATGCGGGAGATGCGCCGGGAAGTCGCCAGCCTGGAAGATTTCTTCGTCAAGATCGTGGCCGAGCAGCAGGCCCCCGGTAACTGACACGGTCGCCCGTGGCCGGGCACCGGTTGGTCGGGGACCGCCGCGGGCGTTTTACTTGTTTCCAACCCAACGTGGGAGGAGCGATTCGACATGCACAACGTCGGGACGTTAATCCGCCGCGAGTTGAGCGTCTTGTTCTACTCGCCTATTGCCTACGTGGTGATGGCCATCTTCCTGGTGGTCACCGGAATATTCTTCGCCCGGGAGAACTTCCTTCCCGGTGGAGAGTCCTCGCTGCGGATCACCTTCGGGAATTATCTGCCGGTGATCCTGGTCTTCATCATACCGATGCTAACCATGCGGCTGCTGAGCGAGGAGTTCCGCGGCGGCACCATCGAGACGCTGATGACCGCTCCAGTCAGCGAGACCTCCATAGTGCTGGGCAAGTTTCTGGGTACGCTGGTGTTCTATATGGCCATGCTGGCGACCACGCTGCTGCACGCGGTGCTGATCGCGGTCTATGGGCAACTGGACGTTGGCCTGCTGCTGTGCAGCTACCTGGGGCTCATCCTGCTGGGGGCGTTGTACATCGCGGTCGGCCTGTTCTTCTCGGCCTGCACCCGAAACCAGGTGATTGCAGTGTTATGCAGTTTCGTGCTGCTGGCCGTGTTCACCCTGCTGGCCAACTGGCTGGCCAGCGGGCAGGAGGGCACCATCAGGGTAATGCTGCAGCACCTCTCGATCGTAGCCCACTTCCGGGACTTCGCCCGGGGACTGGTGGACACCAACCACCTGGTCTTCTTCATCACTACAACGGCGCTGTTTCTGTTCCTTTCGGTCAAAGTGCTGGAGTCGCGACGATGGCGGTAGACAAGAGCGACAACACAAAACAGTTCAGGGCACGCCGGTTGGTCGTCGGGGCCAACGTGGCGCTGGCCACGCTGCTGGTGATCGCCATCGTCGGCGTGGTCCAGTGGGGTGGCTATCGTTTCAGTGGCCGGTCCGATTGGACGGGCTCCGCTGTCAACAGCCTCTCCGCGGGTACGCAGAACCTGCTGGACGGCCTGGACGAGAAAGTGTCCATCACCACCGCGTACTTTCAGACCAACCTGGAGGGCGAGGACCAGGCCAAGTTCCGGGCGGCAGTGCAGGACCTGGTCAGCCTCTACCAGATCGAGAACCGGGCCCAGATCGAGGTGGCCTCCTTCAACCCGCTCGAAGACCATGACAAACAACAGGCGTTGCTGGCCAGTCTGCGAGACAAGTCCAAGTTCAAGGAACAATCTGCCAAACACCGCGAACTGCTCGACTCCTTCGACAACGAGGTCGCGCCGGCCATCAGCACACTCTTCGATGGTGAGCTAGGCCTTATCGAAGCCCTGGGCGAACTGTCGGGCGACGGCGCCGGCATGGCATTCGGCCAGATCGAGATGCTGCTGCGGGACCTCCTCAAGGAGGTTGGCGCCATGCAGCAGGATATCGACGACGCCGTAAGCGGCTCGCTGCCGCGGTACGGGGCGGCGGCGTCCGCCGTGCGCTCGTTCTACACCAACCTGAAGTCCTCGCTGCAGAACATTGCCACAGTGGGCACCAAGCTCGGCGCAACCGCACCCAATCTGTCCGCCCGGCAGACCGACTTCCTGGTCGGGGCAGAGAACAGGTACCAGGCCCTCATTGAGAGCCTCGACCAGCAGATCGAGGCTTCGGGTGATCTGCCGAAGCTCGACCTGGAAGACATTGCCCGGGAACTGGCCCCCAACGCCAATGCTATTATCGTGGAGACCGAGAACGACGCCAAGGTGGTACGGTTCGCCGACGTGTGGCCGCCCTTGAACCCGGGCGGTCCGACCAGCGTGGCTTTCAAGGATCGGGCCTTTCGTGGCGAGGAGAAGCTATCGGCCGCCATCCTGCAGCTTACGCAGCAGGAGAAGACGGCCGTTGTGTTCGCCCGCTATGGTGGACCGCCGCTGTTCTTCGGTGGCTTCATGCCCAACCAGCCGCGGCCTGCCTATGCCCAGGTCAAGCTCCACCTGGAGGACCTCAACTTCGAAGTCCACGAGTGGGATCTGTCCACTCAGACCGAACCGCCCGAGATCGATCCACCGCCGACTAAGACCATCTACGTGGTGCTCAAGCCCGTCACGCCACCGATGAACCCCATGATGCGGCAACAGCAGCAGCCCACCTTCGGGCCCGAGCACAGGGAGGCGGTCCTGACCGCCGTCAAGGACGCCGGACGGGCGCTGTTCATCACCGGCTGGGATGCGGGGCAGATGGGACCGATGGGGCCCATGCCGGGCGGCTATCAGTACGGCGGCTATCTAAGTGACACCTGGGGCATCGACGTGGACTCAACGGTGCTGTTGCTCCGGGCGACCTCGATCGGCCCCGGAAAGTACCAGTTCGGCCGAGGCGCCGGCTACATGACCGACCTGACGCTGGCGAATCAGCCCATCGTCGAGCGGCTCAAGACGCTGCGGACCATACTGCCGGAAGCCTGCCCACTGACACTGGCCGAGACGCCGCCCGACGGCGTGACCCTCGAGAAGCTGGCCTGGTGCGAGCAGAGTGACGGACTATGGGGCATCCGGGATTTCCAGGCCTACCGGGACCAGATGCACAACGAATACATGGTCAAGGCGCCAGGCGATCCGGAGGGGCCGTTCACGGTTGCCGCGGCCGCCTCCAGCGATGACGCCAAGGTCGTGGTGGTCGCATCCAGCAGCTTCTCAACGGATGACCTGGCCTTCGCCCGCGACCTGATGCTGACCGCCGAGGGGTTGGCCATGCGTTCTCGCTGCCCTGGGAACGTGACTCTGCTGGTCAACTCGCTGCACTGGCTGAACGACAACGAGTCAATCATGGATCTGGGCAGACCGATCGACGCCCCCACCCTGGAGATTGCCGAGGGCCCCGCCCTGGCCTTCATCGGGGCGGTGGTGTGGGGCCTCTGGCCGGCGGCGATCGGGTGCTGCGGACTTACGGTCTGGTACATCCGCCGGAGGTGATCTGGGCATGAATTTCAAAACAACGCTCTACCTGGCAATTGGATTGGCTGTGGCGGCAGGCATCGTCTGGCTGGCGGGCACCAAGCAGCCGGCGGATCGATTGCCGCCCAAGCCGCCCACACAACTGTTCGCGGAAGAGCCGGTGATCGACGAGGACTTCGGCAAGGTGGTCAAGATCACCTGCCGGCCCCACGATGACGAGCGGGAGTGGCAGTTCGAGCGCGACGAGAACGACGACGAGCTGGGTCGCACGCAGTGGCGCCTGGTCGCCCCCTTGCAGGCCAAGGCAGCCGGGGCCCAGGTCGATCGCATCGCCAGTCAGTTGCAGCGGATGAAATACCAGGTCAAACACTCCCCCGGCCAGGCTGGGGCGGTGAGCACCGCGCAGGCCGGTCTCGAACCGCCGCAGGCGGTGATTACGCTGACGGACGACGAGAACCAGACGGTCACCGTAGAGGTCGGCAGGAACGCCTCGGAGCGGGAGCGGTACGTACGCCTGGCGGGCAAACCGGACATTTACGTGGCCACTCCGTCGCTGGACAACCTCCTCAAGAAGAAGGCCTACGAGTACGTCGAGCCGCGACTGTTCGAGCTGCAGGCTCAGCACGTCAAGAAGATAGAGATCACCGGCGCACAGGAGGAGGAAGGCCAGCCTGCAACGTACACGCTGGTCCGTTCTGATACCGGCTGGACCTTCGAATCGCCGGTCAAGGCGCCGGCAGTGAAGGACAAGATAGACCAGGTTGCTTCCGGTCTGGCATCGTTGCGGGCCTCCGGTTGGGTCGCGGCGGAGGTCGACAACCTCAGCCTTTACGGCCTGGGTGACGACGCCTTGACGGTGCGGGCCACCATCGAGGAGCCACCTGACGAACCGGAGGAACCTGCTGCCGACACGCCGGAGCCCGCCGACCCGGAGGCTGAACCCGAGGCGCCGGCACCACCGCCGGAGCCGGTAGTCCGCGAGATTGTGCTGCGCCTGGCCCGCCGCTCTCCCATTGGCGAAGAGACCAAAGTCTACGCGCGACGTGGCGAGGAACGGACCGTGGCCACAGTCACCAAAACGATGGCTGACCGATTCAGCCCTGACATGAGCGAGTGGCGGGATATGCGGCTGACTGCCGACGAGGTCTCCACCGCGGACCGGATCGAACTCGCTACGCCGCAGGGCAGCGCCACGTTCAGCAAGGAGGCTGACCGCTGGGTTGAGGCGGACGGCGCCACGGCCATCGACACCACCACGGTCGAGGAGTTGCTCAAGCAGATCGAAGACTTGCGGGCGGTGAGCTTCGTGCCGTTCGATGGCGAGGTCGGTGCGTTCGGTTTGGACCAGCCGCAGGCCAGTCTGCGTATGAACGTTCCAGGACAGCCTGAGGCCCTGCGGATAGCCGTCGGCCAACACACCGACCCGCAGACCAAACGGCTGGTCTACGTCCGACGGGACGATTCGGAGTCGGTGGCCAAGGTCCGCGTGGGCGACATTGACAAGCTGATTCGCGAACCGGCCCAGTACCTCGATCGCACTGTTTTCGACATTCCCGCCGCGGAGATCGCAGAACTCGTCGTCACCAGGCCTGATGACATTCTCGGGCAGCGGGCCAGCTTCACGCTGTCGCGGGTGGACGGGGCCTTGCGGATGATCCTGCCCGCGGAGGCGCCGACCGCTGAAGACGAAACGTCGAAGCTCGCCAAAGCGCTGGGGGGTCTGGTGGCTACCAAGGTTGTGGCCAACGCCGAGGCCGCGGCGTTCGACGCCGAGGCCGGGATAATCACCTGCCAGATCACCCACCAGCCGGCGGAGATCACCCGCTACACCCAGGTGCCCGTCGAGGAGGATGACGAAGAGCAACAGACCGAGGGCGGCGAAGACTCCGGCGACGCTACGGCGGAGCCCGCGGAGAGCGAGAGCGACGACGAAGAAGCGGCGCCCAAGATGAAGCTCAAGGCGGAGAAGTACACGCCACCATCCCAGCAGTACAAACTGCAAGTCGTCAAGGCAGCCGACCGAGTCCTGGCCATGGTCGACGGACGTCCAACCGTCTACGAGGTTGATCCGGACCTGCTGAATCTCCTACAGGCCGAGTGGCACGACCCCGGGATCTTCGATTTCGAGGAATCTCAGGTCGTGACTGTCTCGCTGGCCGACGGCGGCGGACAGCACGAGTTCGCCAAGGTGCAGGACCGCTGGACTCTCGCCGCCGAACCAGACCTGCCCCTCGACCCGAAGGCGATCATGGACCTGCTCCTGCGGATCAAGGACCTCAAGACTCACCGGTACGTCGCCTACGGCGTCCCGGACCTCGACGCCTTCGGCTTGGCCACGCCGCAACAGAGACTGGAAGTCACGTTGGAGGACCAGGCGGTCATCGGCCTGATCGTTTCGGGCACAACTTGCCAGGATGACCCCGAAGGCCGGCACTACGCCGCTGTTCTGGACTCGCGCGACGTCTTCCTGCTCTCGGCCGCTGAGGCCAAACGGTCTGCCATTGACCTGAGCGAGTTCGAAGCTGCTCCCTAGCCTGCCCGGCGCGGACCTGGCCTGGCCAGGGTGCTCGCTCGTCCAACGCTGCAGGAAGTTGTCCCCCCGGCTCGCTGACACCTTTGTCACCGGGCCGGTCTTCGTTTATTCTGAGAATGACAGCTTAACCGGCAGGTGACTCTCTAGGCAGACGCAAAGGACACGGCACATAATGACGACGAAAGCGGAAAGACTCGAACAGTTCTCGGTGTTTCTGAGAAACCGTCCCGGGGTGGTTGCTGACCTGTGCACGGCACTCACCGAACAGCACATCGATATCCGCGCGGTCAGCGTGCTGGATACGATCGATATCGGCATACTCCGCATGATCGTGGACGACCCCGAGAAGGCCAAGTCGGCCCTGGAGACATCCGGAGCGGCCTACATGGTGGCGTCGGTGGTGGGCCTGGCGATCAAGAACACTCCCGGCGGGTTTACGAACGTCGTGCGCACCATGGCTGACCACGGAGTCAACATCGAATACGTTTACGCCTCTGCCATTTCCGGCAGCGAACACACCCTGGGCGTCTTCCGTGTCGACGACGTCGACAAGGCGTTGGACATCGAGTTTCCGTGAGGCGCGACGGGCCGACCGCAACCCGCGCGGGAGCGATCGCGGCTTATTTCAGCAGCGACTGCAGAAGTGCACCGGAAACCTTGTACTGGGTGCCCTCCAGGCTGATCTCCACTCCCGCTGATTCGAGGTGGTTGAGGTAGCGGAAGATGGTCCGTCGCGAGCAGCGCAGCTTGCGGCGCATGGCCTCGATGCCCGCACCGTTCTTCATCAATGCGAGCATCTTGAGCTGCCGCCCATAGGTGGTACGCTCGCTCTCCAGGGCGGCCAGGAGCTTATCCGCGCTTTTGCGCACCCGGTCGTCCTTGGTGAAGAGCTTGTTCTTGATAGCCAGCTTCAGCGCTGCGTGAACAGCCAGGGTCTCTGTAAAATCGGAGCGGTTTCGTACGTTGGTTGGCATAGTTCGCTTTGCCTCGCCTTGAATACGGTAGTGCCGCAGAAATTCGCTTGGCTGCCCGACCTCTGAGCACCAAGGCTGCGACAGCATCCTAAACATTACTCGCCAACGCCGACGGTGACAAGCTCCGACCCGACAAGATGTCACAAAAATTTTTGGATGTCTACCGGCGGCTCTTGCGGCACCCCGCCCCGCCGCCTACAACGCTCCGCAGATGAAAGCCTGCGACCTGACATACATGGCCTGGGCCAAGACTCACCAACCGGCCCGCTTTGAACTGACTGCCAGCGGTGTGCCCGCTGCCAGCCTGGGCGACTTCGACGGCCTGGCGGAGCCCATTAGCCTGGAGACCGAGGGGCCGTACGGGCGCCCGGATCTGATTCAGGCGTTGGCCCGGCTTCGCGAGGTCGACCCAGCCTGGATCCTGCCCACCACCGGAGCGAGCAGTGCCAACTTAATTGCCCTGGCATGCGTGGCCCGCAGGGGGGATCGAGTGCTGCTGGAGACGCCAGTCTATGACCCACTGCCGCGTGCAGCCTGCTTTCTCGGATTACACCCTGTCTTCTTTCCTAGGCATGCACAGGGCCGATTTTGTCCCGATTTCGCGGCAATTCAGCGGGGATTGGCAGACGGAGCAAAGGCAGTCTTTATTACTAACCTGCATAATCCGTCCGGGCTGCAGTGCCGCCCTGCTGACCTGCAGGCATTGGCGGATGCCACGGCTGAGCACGATGCCTTCCTGATTGTCGATGAGGTGTACCTGGACTACGCTCACCTCGAGAGCCGTGCCGACCGGCCACTTGCGGCCCGGCTGGGCGAGCACGTCATCACCACCGATTCACTCACCAAAGTGTATGGCCTGGGTGGCTTACGGGCGGGCTGGATAATCGCCCGGCCGGAGTTCATCGGGCGGGCCACCGGGGTCGTGGATCTGCTGAATGTGAACGACTCTGTCGTCTCCGCCCAGATCGCGACGCGAGCCCTGGCCAGTATCGACGCGCTGGCCAGGCGGACTCGCCGGCTGCACGGGCAAACCTACCCGATCTTCTCATCCTGGTTGAGGTCACGCCCCGACCTGTCCAGTCCCGGAAATGACGGCGCCCTGTTTTCCTGGGTCCGCCTGCCCGGCGGAATCACCGCCGAGTGTCTGTGTGAGACGTTGGCCAGTCGTTTCGAGACCAACCTTGTCTCCGGCTCCTTCTTCGGGAGCAGCCGTCACGTACGCATCGGGTTCGGTCTGCCTGCCGAGGACTTGAGGGAAGGACTGTCCAGGGTCGGCCAGGCCATCGACGAGCTCACGAAGCAGGGCGACTGACGATCGGCAACCCCGCTCGGACTAGCAAACCGCGGCCGCCAGAGGGCGATTGCTCGCATGGCGGCCGCTGTTGCAAACACGGGCATCGAAGGTTACAAATACTGCTTCGGAAAATTGCAGCCGCGTCGGACCGCAGTCGAGCGCTGCGGACGCGCGACAACAGCCAAATAAACCGGTCCCCGATCCCACGGAGGGGCGAGCCGGACGGGGTACCTGCAGGCTCCAGGCCGGCAGGAGTTCGTGTGTACCGATCGAATATGTCAGTACGGGGTCTCGCCGTTCTGGTCGCGCTGGCGGTGGCTGCCTTCGCGCCGGCTCAGCAGACACAACCTGCCTCCACATCCGTGAATGCGGACCAGGCGGCGGAGCTGCAGCGGGCCCGGACCATAATAACGGACACCAAGGCCAGTGAGGAAGTACGTCGCATCGGGGCGGTAGACCTGCTGAACCTGGGTTACCCGGCAGCCACGGATCTGGCAATCGAGATTCTCCGTACCAACAGCGACGCCCTGCCCCGGGTTGCGATCTGTGAAGCAGTGGCAGTG
>JANQGB010000455.1 GCA_028277545.1 Phycisphaerae bacterium
TCGTCCGCGAGACGAAGTGCTGTGCGGACTGCGGCGCCCGGGTCACGGCAGCGATGCCGCCCATGCCGACCGATCGGTCGATGATCACGAGCCGCTTCCTGGCGTGGCTCGTGGTGCAGAAGTTCGTGCTGCTGGTGCCGCTGGACCGGATCCGGCGCACGTTGGCGTCGCAGGGCGTCGAGCTGCCCATGAGCACGCTGGTGCACTGGATCGCGTTGGCGGACCGGCTGGCCGCTTCGGTCGATGGCGAGCACTGGAAGCAGCTGAAGGCGGGCAGCTGGATGCAGCTTGATGGCACCGGCCTGAACGTCCTCGTCCCCGGCCTCGAGCGCGCCTGGCTCGGCAACCTCGACGTGTTCGCCCGCGACGAGCTCACCGTCTTCCAGTTCGATCTGACGAAGCACGGCGATTCGTTGGCCGCGAAGCTCGAGGGCTTCGAGGGCACGTTGCTGTGCGACGCCGAGAGCCGGCACAACGCGCTGTTCGAGGAGGGGCGCATCCGCGCCCACTGCAACGCGCACGCGCGTCGCCGGTTCCGTGATGCGGAGACGGTTCAGCCGCTGCTGGCCCGCCAAGGTGGTCAGTTCATCACCGCAATGTACGCGGCCGAGTCGCGGGCCCGCGAACGAGACCTTCGCGAGGACGACCTGCTGGCCTATCGCCGGCAGCACATCCGGCCGATCGTGACGGAATTTCGTCAGTGGCTCGAGCGCCACCGAGAGTCGCTGCCGAGCGATGCCTTCGGCCAGGCTGTCCGCTACTACCTGAATCACTTCGACGGGCTGACCCGGTTCGTCGACGACGCCGACCTGCCCCTGGACAACAACGTCTGTGAGCGGCGCTTCCAAAGCCACGCCAAGTTGCGCGTCAACGCCTTGTTCGCCGGGAGTCCCGAGGGCGCCCACCGCTGGGCCACCCTGGCCGGCGTCGTCACCACTGCGACCCAGCACGGGCTGGACGTCCAAGCCTACCTGACCTGGCTCTTCGACCGCCGTGGCACCCATCGGCGTGCCTTCGGCCTTCGCGCCAGCGCGCTCACGCCTGCCGCCTACAAGGCCCTGCAGGAGCGCGAGCGTCAGGTTGTCGCCGCCTGATCCCATGCACCCACGTCACGCGGCGCCCGCAGCGGCGCCTCCGTGCTTGGCTGACGGGTCACACCGCTGAAGCCTGGGCCATCAATCGGGCAGTGCGCGCTGTTGGACGGCGCTGCGCTCGACGCTGTACCGCTACCTGCAGCTCTGACACACCTGCCGGTTCGAGCAGCGGGTCCTCAAGCAGACCCGAGGGGGCAGTTGGTGGTTCTCCGTCCTGTTTTCGAACCTGCAGATGATGCAACACTCACAGGAGGGCACGCCCGAACCCATTAAGGTCCGATGGTTATGCCAAGAACGGTTGTGGACGCCGGGTCAAGGGCAGGAACTGGTTGTCGTTCCTTCATCATCAAGGATCGTGTTGCGAACCTCGTATCCTCTCGAACCCCCCAAACAAGCCCATCGCCCTCAAGGAATCGCTCGGACGAGATTGATGCGCCCAGCACTGCAGCCATCTTGTCAAGAGCTCTATCCTTTGCAGTTCCGTCGACATTTGCCTTCCAGACGATTTTCCACCGAACGTCGGCCTCCAGCGTGCTGTACACAAATGTCACCGCGTCACCCTTCTCTGCATGAAAGCGCCGTGCGCTGACGCAGCTAGGTTCTGGAAGGCCCTGCTCAATCGCTCCAAAAACGGCCTGAGTCGGGACTTCACTCACCTGAACGTTCGTAAGTGAGACGGAAAGCGCCTTCACCACGTTGGCTCCGACGATGGCATCGACAGCATCCAACACCTTTGCTCCAGCGTTGAACCTTCCTTTCAGCTTGCGCTTTAGCCTTGAATCCGGTGCTGATGATGTGATTGCTGCTTCTCCACCCACCATCTTTGTTCGAGTACAGATTACGCGTAGCTGAACGCCACGACCGCTCCTCGTCACCACAGCGAGCGTGCCTGCAGGCACCAGCCGTGAAGCGGGGATCAACGGTGTATAGCCATAATCTCGAATTCGCTTCTCAAGTGCGCCTGCGCCTGCTTCACCCATAAGAGCCCACACCATCAACGTCAGCATCAACAAGCTCACTTCTCTCTCCAAGCACCTACGGAAGCAGATTGATCCATTGGTATTGGTACCAGCCACGGTCCTTCAAAGGGAACAGAACTGCGGCTGGACCGCGAACGACAAGAGCGCGCCTACAGTGCCTGCCGCCGCAAGCCCGTAGCCTGCTCCTTGGACGGGAAAAACAACATTATTTCGGTATCGTTGATACTCTATCGTGGTCAAGTCACCGTTCTCTAGGTCCACCGCAGCGCTCTGATTGAGAACAAATCCAGCACCAGCAAGTCCCAGGCCAACCGCACTAGCGGAAAGTGAAGAGACTTGAGCAAAGCGGCGCTTTCCTCTGAGCTTCTTAAGGCAAGACCCCCGTGACATGCTTTCCTTTTCTTTGGTCGCGTCAATCCTGATCGTGTCAACTTCACTGTCAGAAAGAAGCTTGATTATACGACGCTTCTCGACGTACTCATCCCACCCCACAAGGTTGGCCGTACATCGATTGAGCGCCTTATCGAAAGGAGTGAATTTGTCTATATTCTCACAGCCATCTTCAGCTTGCCCATTTGCGATGTTTCTTCTGCCTGTTGCCTCTTCAGGGCGAGTCGTCAAATCAGGGTCAGGTGGTTCAGCAAATTCAAGCAGGTCGGGTCTAGGTGGGCAACTCGCAGTGCAATATCGATTTTCAAATCCGATGTCGTGGTAGATAAATGGCCGCTGTCTCGTTCGCCTAACCAGATCATCTCGGACGAGACGAAAGACATCAACGATATCGAGTCGCCTTACACTGAGCCACTTCTCCAAGACTTTGGCGTAGACCCCGTCATCGTTTGCAACCTCGCCATGCTTGGTCGAGTACGCCACAAGGAAACCGTCAGGGCTGGTCTTCATCGGCGCCAAGCCTCGACTTCCAATGAACGTTCTAGTCTTGCCATCATCTAGCTTAGCGAATGGGTTCTCCCGACACGCGTCCATCACCACGATGTTCACGAATCGCCTCCGATCCATCGCATAGACAACGTCCATTAGCGGCAGAAGCTTCTGTTTGGCGGTTTCGGATGTTTCATCCTGGCTAAAGCTTGTATCGGTAGGAACTAGATAGTTTGTTTCTTCCAATTGCAGTCCGTGGCCCGCGTAGTAAAAGAAACCATGAGCTCCTCTTTTTTGCAGTTCAAGCTGAAAGTCAGCAATCGCATCTTTCATCTCATGCAAAGTGAGATTGCTCAATTGAACGACATCGAAGTCGAGCTTTGTCTCAAGTACCCGTGCAATTCGAGCAGCGTCTGGCTGAACGGCTGGAAGTGGCTGTACTTCTTCATAGACGCTATTTCCGATCACAAGCGCCATGTCCTTACGATTCTGTGCTTCGGCTGATCTACACCAAAGTAGCCCAGCCAAGACGACCCAGGAGCAAACAAGACGATGCAAGAACATACAAACCCCCAAGATCTACTTATCTGCGGGTGCAAGCAGCACCCAACTGACATGGTCTGGCCCTGTTTCATCGCGGGCAGACACGGCAACAACCAGTCGATCGTCATCAACGTGGATCGCGACTCCCGAGGGAACCGCGCTCGATCCAGGTGGACTCGTATACTCAAGATTCTGGTAGACCCACGCACCAGGGGTCCCATGCTGAAGCCACACTTCGCGGTTCCCATCTGATCGCTCGATGATTCCCACGACGTAGCGTGGGCTAGTCGCCACAGCGGCACCCAGGCGAGAAACATCAGCATGAAGAATTCGTTCGCGAGCAACATCTGAGGACGGCAATAGCTCTACGTCAGTGCCATCTGCAAAAACTAGTCGACCGTCACTGCCACTGATCGTGATCCGATCACCCGATTCTTGGTCGCCATAGGTTGTTGCTGCTGAATACAAGCCAGTGCCCGTTCCAATGAGGTTCGATGCGTTCGAGAACGTCCGGTCGCGACATACCTTGGTATCGCAAACTTCAAATGTGGCGGTAGATTGCGTACCAACCGCGACTGGGTACCCCCTTATGAAGCACATTGAGGCGCCAGAAACGCTGTTGTCGAGCCCGAACGTCTCCACAGAGTCGGTGACCGAGGGAACATAGGCAATAGCAGCCCCCCCAAAAGAACAATTCAGCAAAAAGAGTCCACCCAAAGGGTCAGCCGCTATATCGATGTTGACGCTGCCGAATGCGTAGTTGTCGAATACAGCGGTAGCTTGACGGTCAAGCCCTGGTTGACCTTGACCGTCCAGAGCGATGTACGAAACATAGAGGCTTCCGCTGAATACATCATCAGAGTAGTCTGCAACTGCAATGAGTGACTCGCCAGGGAGCTGTTCTACGTCAATGTAGTCTCCCTCAGAGAAGATGGATGGCCCATTGAAGTCGAAGACAAGGTCAGCCAAAGGTTCAGCGGGTCCTCGGCCACTGGCGGGAATTGGAATTCCCACAGAAACGAAGTCACTGGTGACACCCAAGTTTGCAGAAGCTGCAGATACAAATAATATGATGTTCTGTCCGAGGCGACCAAGCTCCGGCGATCGTGGTTCAGTCCAGGTGAATCCTCCATTTCCAAAGAAGGCAGTATCGGGTCGACTGTTACAATCCTGATCAATGCCATCCCCAACACGTTCGACGGCTCCTGGCCATGTTTCGGGGTCCATATCGTCACAATCGCCCACAGCAGGTTGGTCAAGTCCAGCAGCGGGATTCTCTGCCACCCAATTTGGTAACTCGGCCTCGTAACCCCATACATCGACAAAAGTCAGAAACGCCTCTTGCCAATGAGCATCAATGAACCCGTCTCGGTCTGCATCGAAATCGTTATCACGGCCGCAATCCGAGTCGACTCCATCATAGGGAGTGTCTTCCGATGGAAACCCAGGGGGCTCGTTGGGGTGAATCCTCGCAGGATCGACCACAATCCCCGACTCGTCAACTAGTCTCGGGTTGACCACATCCAAGCAGTCACCAAAGGCATTGTCTGGGAGAGCAAAAGGGCTATCGCTACCCCATTTCTCGTTGAATGGGCCTTGGGCTTCTGGGGGCATGAACCCGTCGCCATCCATGTCGAACTCGTTAACCAGGCTACCTGGGCCCTCGGTTGGAAGGTCAGGACCGTCAGGACCGTCAGCGGATTCCGTCGGTTGCAGGCTGCGAGACAGATCACGAGCACAGGCCACAGTCAGAACGAGAACCAACAACGGAAGATGGAAATTGTCCACTTTACCACCCAAGATTGGTCAGCGACGCTGACGGTACACGACGAAGAGGATTCCCAGAACAAGCTCGATGCTTGGCCACGAGGAGCCCGAATGACCGCAGTTGCAGCCGTCATCAGGCTCTTCCGTCGGGTCTGGTTCGAGTGAGGGCTCTGAAGAACAGTCAACCTTGTAGACCCCATCATCGAGGTAGTCCGGAAGACCATCGCCATCGCTGTCGTCGTCTAGAGGTGTTCCATTGCCGTTGGCATCCTCATCAATGGTTGGGGTGCCATCATCCTCATCGTCGTCGTCGAGGTAGTTCGGTATCCCGTCACAATCGGTGTCATCATTGGTCGGATCACCGTCTCCGTTCACATCTTCAACGCTTGTTGGGACACCATCGCCGTCATTGGGGCCGGCCAAAGGTACCACGACAGTGCGCTTAGTATCGAGCGGGAGTGGTGGCTGTCCGTCAAAGTCTGTTGTGTCAGAACCGATGAGTGTGTTCGCTTCGGAAGGGAGAAACGTTGGAACGAAATGAACGTCCCCGAAGGGCGGTTCGGATCCTTCGAACTCGACATCGGCCAGGTAGGTGCCATCAAATTGATCGATGAAGAGGATAGGATCCTGACTTGGTAGAACAAGCCAAAAATAGCCTTGGTATCCAGGTCCAAGTCGTCGTCCATCTTCGGATCTAGGAGTGAGGATGTAGGACGCAGTGCCTCTTGCGGCTTCGACCAAGATGGTTGTGGTACGAAGGACAGGTACATCCCTAGCACTGAACGTCTGAATGTCATGGAACCCGAAGCGTCCGGTCTCTTGGGTTTGCCCATCAATTAGAACGGAGAGTTGATAGTCGCCAGGCACCGGTGGCGTGAAAGTTGCTGTGAAAGTCCCGTCTCCGGCCATTGCGTCGTCACCCATTCCGTCATCTGCCATCGTAATGGACACCCATTGGGTTGGAAGAGCGCCAGGCGACTGTTGGAGCAACTGGGCAATCATTGCTCCGCCGATAGACTGAGGGTCATTCGGATCAAGAACTGGGTTGATCCCAGAGTCTGCCAAAATCTCACCCCACGCGTTCGTTGGAACTCGCACTCGGAGGCTAATTCGATCGGTAGATACGTCTCCAAAAGACTCGATAGGTCTACCAAAGACGGTCAGGCGCGTCTGGATGACCATCGGCGTTCCAACTGTGATGTCCTCTGTCATCACTTGAGTCTTGGACTTTACTGCCGTGTTGTCACTCATAATGATGACACTGAACGAGGTGAGATCATCAGTTTTCGGAGGAACAATGTAGTCCAGCGGCTCTTCTACTTTTCCTGCTCGTACGAAGAGTGGGAGGTCAGGGAGGATCCCGAAGGGTGCGGGATCGAAGGTCAATGGGACCGGCAATTCGGTGTCTAGCCGAATGAACTCGGCACCTTCGGCCTCAAGGCCGTAGAACCCGTCGTTATCCGAGAATTCCCGGTTATCCAAAAAGACCACAAGGTCATCACTGTTATCTAAAGCATCACGAAACGCTACGACGGACAAACCTTTTGCGGTTCCCGGAACGTAGAACTCGTTAGGAGTTCCCGGAAAGGCCTCTTCTTCACCGACGACTTCATAACTTCCTCCACCGTACTCGAAGGATTGGTCATCCTGAATGGAGCCACGAAGAACTCGAACTACGTGCCAAGTGGAGCCCTCCAGGGTTGTCTGAAGTGCTTGACCAAATGCCAGTTGTAGCTCATCGCTTATGCTTTCCTGGGAAGGATCGGCATTCACATGGACATGTTTGCCCCCTGTAGCTCGTGATATTCGCCTGGTCTGATCACTGAGAAGGGGGTTGGTCCCCGTTGTGATGGTAAACACCACCACGTTTTCTTGGCCCACCACTGGTGTATATTCGTTGTCTGTAGGACGGCTTTCAGCATCGCTGAGCTGGAGCTTCGGTTGAGTGCCGTCAGTTCCTCTCAACCAACGAGGGCGATTCTGAGCCCCATCTGTGAAGAGGACAGCTACACGCCTTGCATCGTTTGATGCTGAGATGTTGAGCCAATCTGGTCGCGCCGCAAGTTCGAACCCGTCTCCAAGGGATGTGAGGCCTGATGGCTGGTATGTCTGACCGAAGACGTTTCCAAATTGGGAATCAAACTCGCCGAGAGGCGAAGATGAAACAGCATCTCCGTCGAAGAGCACAACACCAAACTCATCCACAACAGGAAATCCAAGGGACGACTCAACCGCTCGCAACCCCTGCCACATCTGGAGAAATAGGTCCCGGGATTGAACCAAGGCCTCCATTCGCGTGACAGGAAGGTCATTATCGTCCCGATACAGTTCTGCCCTCATCGAACAGGATTTGTCGAGAACCAGCGCTACTTGGGTGTCTCTTCGGCATGAAGAGAGGATTTCTCCAGATAGAGCCGGTGCGAGTTCGGGCCTTCCCGATAAATCCTTGAACTCTGAGATTAGAGCATTGCCAGGCTCACATGGAGTAAGATTGGAATCAGGCCGAGCTATCTCGTTACCGTCTTTGAATCGGTATGGAGTCAAACACACGCGTTCGAAGGCATTGTTTGCGCCGATGAGTTCAAAAGTCCAAGTTTCTGCATTGGGCCGGTTTGAGATGCATGCTCCGCTCTTGTTTGCGCTGGCGAAGTTGTCTAGGACGACAATAAGGGACCAGACAATCGGCTCACCAGGAGGAGGGCTGGGGAATGGTCGATTGAGAGCTACAAAGTAGAGCCCGCCATCAAGCTCTTCTCTTGGAGCGGTGGGGGTGAGCTTGGCCTCAGAGCCCAATGGCGATGTGACTATCAATGAGAGAGCATTGGTCGGAATTGGCGGAAGCCCATCATTTCGAAGCTCGATCTCAAGTTGAACCGATGCCAGATGGTTCTCGTTTTGCCTGGGTGGAATATCAAGAGTGAAGCTTGATCCCATTGAACTTGCAAAAGACGAAGGCGCGAGAACTGCTAGCTGAAAGAGGAAAGAAGAGGCAGTAAACATCGGATCCTCCATCAAAGGCTTGAGGCACTCTACCTGACCTGGAGTGGTTCGTTTCAACCTGAATGGCCAATCCATTGGATCTTCTGGATAATTGGACGACGATCGCTTCGTCTTTGCGGAAGCGTTTGGTGCGCGCTTGGCAAGCGCCGCAGGTGAAGCAGGTCCTGGTGTGAGCGACCACGGGCGTGGCCTTTGCGTTCTGCCACCTCGCCTCCAACGTAGGGCCTTCCTACGCACCGCACGCGCCCGGACTCGCGAGGCGCTCGATTTGGCGGTCGCCTGGGCCATGGACATCATCACGCCCGAGGACGCTCGCGGATGGTTTTCACACTGCGGTGTGGAGGTTCAAGAACTGTGATCAGCGCTGTGAATCACAGCACAAAAAGGGCAATTCTTCGGAGCATTGGTCGGTCGATGGCCTCTTTGGATCATCGACGATGAGGGTGTACGCACGTTTGTCACTGGCGTTTTGGGACCAGCCCTGGCAGTCCCCAGCGACATCTCCGAACCCGTCAAATGTCAAAACGCCAGCCGTATAGAACCCCCGTGACTCGGTTCCACCCTCAGGCAGCTCGACAGGCACACCAAACTGGAGGCTCATCGTCAGCTCATGGGCAGAACAAACGTGAGCGGTTGGTGAGTTCGAACAAGCCAGTTCGCACTGCGCTTTAGCCACTTCGTAGCCGTTTTCAGTGGCCCACAGGCCGTCGTTGGCTGCCGTGTGTCCGCAATACATGCCGACGGTCTGCTCGACGAGCATCCGAAGCTCCTCAAGGTCGGTCCTTAGGCTTTCGAGCTCTTCGGATTGGCCTTGACCTCGCACGATCAGCGAGTCGAGGGCCGTCGTATCGGGCACCTCCAAGCATCCATAGAAGCATCCAAGAACGAGGGCTGTTCCAAGGTTCTTCATGGCTGAGGCCTCGCTGTAGATTTCCTTGCCTTTCGCTCTTGTCCTCGCTTGAACAACTTCACTGTGCTGACTGTGCTGACGACTGCCCCTGTTGCGATGGCCGTCCATCCCCCAGCGAAAGTGACTTCGACCTTCGGTCGGAACTCAGACACTTCTTGAGAGGAAAGCAACGGATAAGCTTGGCTGGCTTGTCGAGCATCTTGCACGAACGCTGCTCCCAAGCCGATCATCGATCCTCCAACAGCCAAAAAGCCCCAAGCCGCTTTGTCCGGCCCGAGAACACGTTCATTCACAGGGTGATCGGGGGAATCAGGCTCCCGCGGGGAGACCGCCGCGGGCTCGTCACCCTTCTCGTCTGCTCCGCTCTCGTTCTGTGCGGCGGAGTCACTGTTAGCGGCTCGCTGTGGCGTAGTTGATTTTAGATCTTCCTCGGTCGCAGGGTTGGTATCGACAGGGGAGAAGACAAAGTCGCCGGAGTTCTGTCCGACATTCTGGATCTTCGGGGTGATTCCACCTAGATCGACGTTGGTGAGGTGGAGAGCAATCTTGTTGGCTGTCACCAGCCGGTTCGGCCCGTCCGGTGGCACACTCTCACCACGAACCGCGTCGGTGAATGCCCGGGCGAACGTCTCGTTGGCTGGAACTTCCACGTCTTTTGCACCCCGGGCAATGATCTGGAGCCCAGGGTGCAGAAGGTACTCGTAGTATTCGCGATCGGCCCGTCCCGGTGCTTCGTAGCCCTTCTGCTCCCCCATCGTCTCGAAGATGGCACCCGAGAAGCAGGCATTGATGACCAACAGGGTATGGAGACTCTGGATGGTTGTGAACTCCTGTCTCACCATGCCCATCTCAACGGCGATCTTTTTGAATTGAGAATCCGTTGTCACGGGAGCGTCCACTGGCACAAGGTAGCCCCGGCCACGGAACGTCGTTCCGTGGCCGACGTACCAAACCAACGCAGCGCTTCCCTCCTTCGAACCTTCGAGGGTCGCGAATTCATGCAGGGCGGTGCGAAGCTCATCACCTGAGAGGTCTCTCTCCACCTTGACCACGAATCCCTGCTTGTCCAGGGTTTGATGGAGGAGGTCGATCTCCTTTTGAACATGCTCCAAACTGGCCCACGCCTGGTTCTGGTATGCGCTTTCCGCGATGATCAGAGCGTTTCGCTCCGAGTACAACTCGCGCGTGCTGCCGTTGATCTCGATCTGCAGGGGCGAGGCCTCGGCAAACCCCATGAGCACCAAGAGCCAAGCGACGAGGCCGGTCACGGCATGGCGGGGATGTCGGTTGCGATGTAGCCAGCTACCAACGGCCCCTGGCGCCGTGTCCGCTCGGCGACCATGCCACCCTGCCGCTGGTCGCCCCTGCGTCCGTTCGATGTGTTGAACTCGATTGTCACAATGTGGGTTGGCGCAACGGACTTCACCACACCACAGTGGTTGTACACACCACCGTCGAAGCTGTAGACCACCACATAGCCTTCCTTGGGTTTGGTCCGCCAACGTCCTTTCTTCCTTGCGTCCGAGACCATCGACTTGACGAGCGGGGTAGGACGAAAGTGGTACCTCTCGATCACAGGCAGCGCCTGACGCAGTCGGGTAATGGACGGCGTTCTCGCCGTACGGCCCCAGAACTCAGTATAGGCGAGCGCGGCCACGTACCCGAGACCGGCGGCGCAGTAGGCGGTGAACCCGCCGCTGTGTTCGAACGGCAGATCGAAGAGGTCGAGAAAGTCCGTGATTGCGCTGCGATTCTTGGTCCGATCGAAGCCGACGAATCGCTCGGAAACGGCAACCAGTCTCTCGCCAAACCCAGCGTCTCGCTCTCGGAATGCGCCCAGTGTCTTGGCCGAAGTCAGCGCGTCGATTCGTCCTGGATCGATTGTGACCGATTCGGGTGGCGTCCCTGGATCACCCTGCTGCTGCTCCGTCAGCAACGTGCCGAGAGTGTCGTTGTCCTGAGCCCGAGCGGCGAGAGGGCTTGCGAGAGTGCCAAGCAAGATGCTTCGGCGAGTGGGGTTGTTCATCGGATCCCTGTGGAATCAGCAGACCATACCAATCCGGCCAGCTCCCAGATAGCCCTCCTGCACTTTGCCAAGAAGGAACACAGAATCGTCCGCTTCTCGGGCGCGATCGGTGGCCGTCCCTCTGGCGCGAACCTTTGATGGACGAGGTGGGTCCTCACCGACGACGAGGTGGCCTTGCTCCCATCCGGCGCGTCCCACAGTCGCCTCGACTTCGCCGTGACATACATGTTCGCGAAGCAGCATCATCGATTTCCTGACGACAGTGACCTCCTCGACCCACTGGTCACGGCTCTCGCAGATCAACTCGACCTCGAGCTGGCCAGCGACGGTTCGATCGTTCGCCAGATCTCGGTGGACCTCTCTCGTGTGAACGAAAGCGCACTCCGGCCGACCTCGGATGGCTTCGACTGGTCCCATTGCAACGGTGTGATCGACGACCCGCACGACGGGGGATGGGTCGTGTCGTGCCGTCACCAGTCCGCGGTGTTCAAGATCGGTGTCGACGGTGGACTCGACTGGCTGTTGTCCGATCCGCAGGGCTGGAGCCCTCGGTTCGAGGCGAACCTGAGCCACGCGAACCTGCAGCTCGAGGTCGACGGGGCCCACGTCAAAGCGGACGGGCTGCCCCTCGCCGGCTCGCATGGCAACCTGCAGCTCAGTTCGGAGTGTCTGCAGCATCTCGGACAAGGGGATGTTCGTTCCCAGCTCGTCGGTCAGGTCATCGGACACGTGCGCCTCCGCGACCCAACCTTACCGTACTTGCAAAGCAGGCCAGCCCGAACAGCCCGGATCCACAACTTTCGAGCGCTCACCGCGACCTGGCGGCGGACCCCCATCCGCCGTCCTACCGATCCGGCGTAGCTGAAGGCGACGCGAAGTTGAATTCGTCACCTTCGAGCCAGTTAGTAAATCAACTATCGACGCTTCTGGAGCCGTGGTTGCGATTATGCCTGCGTAAGCGCTCGCCGATTGCTGACTGGCGGTGGATCCCTCGCCGCCGACCCAGCGATCCGGCGGGGCTGGAGGCGACGCGAAGTTGGATTCGGCGTCTTCGACCAAGCTGACACGACAGCCATAGGCATATCTGGAAGCGCGACACCGATTCTGCCTGCGTAGGCGCTCGCCGATTGTCAGCGACGGTTGTCTCTCATTGGGCTTCCAATGAGAGACCGAGGTCGAGGCGGCGGACTCCTCTCCGCCGACCCCAATCACTCGGTGGGTGGCCAAAGCTCGCGAGCGAGCCGCACAAGGCCCACGAGCGCGGTGACAACGGCGGCGAAAGCACCAATAACAGCGGCAGCTGCGGCGACGCTCATGCGGGAACCTCCTTGTCCGGCCCGACCACCGCACGCTGATGGAGTAGGGGCCCCAGACAACCCATTCAACGATAGCGATGTTGTTAACCACAACAACAGGCGCACAAGTCTTGCTGCCAGTGTTCAAATGCGCCCATAATCAGGCTTGGCTCGTCAGCAGCGGAGAGAGGAAACTTTGTCACGAGATGTCTAAAAACTGCTAACTAATACGCGAATTCTGAGTCGTACTTCTGTAGCAGCTTCAAGCCACAGCTTGCTTGGCTCGAACGGCTGCCCCTGCCGGCCCGCCGCGGAAGGCCAGGGCTACGACCTCGATAAGTGCTGGGTCGGATGCCCGCTCGGCGAAGGCATCGAGGACGACCTGATGGAGGTGGCGGTACTCGGATTGTCGAGCCGTCTCCGTCGGGGAGTGGCTCCAGAAGCTCTGACGAGCTTGCTCGCCACGGGCCTGCGTCCGTCAGAAGCTCTGCGAGCTTGCCCGGACGTCGCCGCTCGGGATGGCCCACCGAGTACCGCCCCGGCTGGCTCATGGACCGCACCCGGACTGACGGCCCCAGGGACCACGTCTCGCGGCCCCAGCGCCTTGGACGAGCTCCGCTCGCCCACAGCCCGTTGGACGGCAAGGCCCGTCCATACAGCCCACAAGCCCGACGACGAGCCCCCACCAAGGGAGGGTCAGGATGTCCAGAGGTCGTCGAGCGCGTCCAGCCCCTGTCCGAACCGGAGGATCCAGGCGTCGAGCTGCGACGGCTCGGCTTGCTCGATCCGCTTCTTGGCGTCCTCGGGCAACGAGCCGAACCGCGCGGTGAGCTGCACCCGGAGGGTTTCCCGCAGGGTCTGGACCCGGCTGCGCGTTTCGATAGTTTGTTCCCAGGTCATCATGTCCTCTTGAATAGCACGGGGGAGGTGAGCACGAACAGCTTGCCAAGCGTCGGGGCTCGGAGCGCCCACGAGGCGCCCCACGTAGGTCAAGGCGGCCACGACGCGGGCAGCCCCGTCGGGAAGCAGAGCCACGGCATGCAGCAAGGCTCCCCACGACGCGACGCGAGACCACAGGTCGGCCTCGTCCGCTGCCTGCAACAGGCGGAGGCCCAACCGGAAGCCCGGCCCGAGCGTCGGCGCCTCGGCCAGCTCGGCGACGTCGACCAGGAGGAACCCGCCCCGCGTCAGCTGGTCCCCCAACCGAGCCACGAGGCTGGGAGCGACCAGGTCCTGCACCTGGGTGGCC
>JANQGB010000477.1 GCA_028277545.1 Phycisphaerae bacterium
CGCCGGTGACGCCCGATCCTGCGACAGCCGTGGAGAGCACCGCAAAAGTCGCGGTGCAGCGAATCGTCTCGCTCTCCGCTGCCACGTTGGTCATCCGCCACACCTTACACATGCGCGACGCGGCGGCGGCGGCGGCCCGAAGCCCGACACGTGGGAGCATCAGCAGGAACATGTCCGGTCCCCACACGCCGGCGACGTCGTGATGGCTGGACTCGGAATGAAGCAGCAGTGCGAAGTGTCGGAACAGAAGCTCGCGCACACCGACGCCGTGCCGGTCGGCAATCTGGTCGAGGTTGTCGATGTCCGCAGTGATGATCGACAACTCGCTGCTGTGGCGGGCGGCCGCGACCAGCTCTTCGCTAAGTCGGGCCCACAAGTACGTTCGGTCAGGCAGCCCGGTGGCGCTGTCGTTGCGCTGTAGCTGCTCCAGCATGTCCCGCTCGTGCCGGTGCCGAATCACCTTGCGCACGCGGTGGAGCACGTCGATCCGCGAGAACGGCTTGGTTACGTAATCGCAGCCGCCAGCACCGAAGGCCAGGGCCAGGTTCTGCTCCGACCTCTCGCGGGCGGTCATGAAGATCACTGGAATGCGTGCCGTCACATCGTCAGCCTTCAATCTCCGGCAGGTCTCGAAGCCGTCAATGCCCGGCATGAGAACGTCCAGCAACACCAGGTCGGGCGCTTGCTCGCGGGCCGCCAGCAAGGCATCCTCCCCGGATGTCACCGATGTGACTGCAAAACCATCATAGCTGACGGTGCGCTCGAGTAGCCGCAGGTAGGCTTCGTCATCGTCGACGGCAAGGAGACTGGCAATAGGTGCGTCGGGCAGCATCGATGTTCCCCTTCGTGCCTCGGCGCTGCTCTGGACTGCCGCCCCGCACATGCGGGCAACGGCAGCCCTCGACAACGCGTCCAGGCACGTGCAAACGCTTATGGCGCCCGACACGCCCGTGTTCCACCATCGCTGCGCGGCACCGGCACCTCCCGGCGCTTCTACACGCCTGACGCGGCAGAACACTCTCTTATATCGACGACTTACATAATGAACGTGACGATGAACAAGGCAGGAGGCGTCGGGAATCCACCCCAAAATAGAGCACTTTGGCGTAGAAGGCGCAAGAAGCCGGAAATTCCCGGACCGGCATTTCCGATTCAGATGGTTTCCACGTGCCGGACCCGAGTGGCGGGGCTGCCAACGTGCAACGGAGTCACGGCTGGGCGAGCTGTGCGGCGAACCGTCTCGCAGACCAAGGCGGCGGCAACAGCGGCGCCGAGTCCGATAAGTGGATCCGTGGTATCGGCGACACGGATAGGGTTGACGTGCTGCAGGGTCTGGCAGGCCACCGCAACGATGAGGACGGCCGTTGCCGCAATCCACCAGCGGGTCTGCCTCCCTAGCCGCCGGGCAATGAGCGCCACCGTAACCGCAAGCATGGCGGCGTGCGCACCGAGCGTGGCGAAATGGATACACACGTCAGCAAGAGGGCGTCCATAGCAGCCAGCGAACGGTGTCCACAGCACGCCCGCCCCAGCCAGCGTTTCGCCCCTGGCGAACGATGGTCCGGCGGCAGACAGCAGGTGATAGGCAACTTGCATCACCAGCGCGGGAACCAGCAACACAGGCCTGAACAGGAGACCTGGTCGACCGAGCCACTGCGAACGGGAAGGCATATCCACCACGTAGATGGCGAACCAGAGCCCGAACGCGGCACCGACCACGTTGACCAGGATGTCGGCGCTGTCAAAAGCCTGCGAAACGACGAAGAGCTGCATTGCTTCTACAAGCATGGCGAGCAGTGCGGCATGCCCCAAGGCGGCCTCCGCAGAGGCCTGACGGCTTCTTAGCTGTTCCCGCCCACTCATGGCCAGGAGAAAGCCGAGCAAGCCAAACATGCCGGCCACGCCCCAGGCGGACAGATCCGCGCCAGGTGGCGCCGAAGCTGGCAGCGGTGCCGAGAAGACGGAATTGTCGGGCAGCGGTATCCAACGCGTGGCGGCCAACGAGGCGTGCAAGTCCGCGGTCGAGGTCACGAAGTCGAACGGCGCCAGCCCTTGAACGAACAGCCCCAGGCCCACCATCGCCGCCATTGCTGTCATAGGCGTCCGGTTCACGGCCCGGCCGGCAATCTGTAACCACCGTCGAGCAGCGTATCGGACTAACGGCGCCGACAGCGCTCCACACCACGTTCCGGACACATTGACCAGCACGTCGATCCAGGAGGCTGTCCGCAGCGGTATGCACGTCTGGAGCGACTCTGCGATTAGGCTGGTACCTGCGCCGATGAGCGTGGCCAGGCAGGAAGCCGTAACGGCGCTGACCCGCCGCCGAAGCCAGATGGCCAGCGAGCTTCCAATCGGCAGATAGACGACGATGTTGGTCAGCAAGTCGGTGATGGTTGAGCGCTGCCATCCGATGGCCAGGGGGCCAACGCCCTGTTGGGCCCGGGCAGCGGCTACGTCAAACTGGAAGGGACTCAATGAACCCGCCAGAACCAGCAGCACCACAGAGACGGCGCAGAACGCCGTCAGACGCCCGCCACCGGCCCGTAGTGGTCGCTGGCCGGCCTTAGTGCCTACTGCCCGGTACGCAGAGCCCTCAAGACCCGACATGCCTCGTCCGCCTCCTCCGGGCCGTCCGATACAGCTCGGGGACGGGAGCGAGGACTCTCGGCTAACCGTGAGACCCGCTCACCCCGGTCTGAGCACCGACTGCCAATGGACAAAGGGCAAGACGGGCGCCGCATCACTTCAGCGGCACTGGTGAGCAGCGGGGGGGCAGGCGCTGGTGCAACGTCCGCTATTAAGCGACATCCGGTCTAGCCAGGCGCAGGCCAGCGGCGTCAGCCTTGCGGCGTAACGTCTGTAAGGTTCGTGCGGGTTGCAGGGGAGATGTTGCTAGCAGGACAACGCGTGGTGTTGAGAAGCAACCGCGCGTTGGCCAGCACTATCGAGTCGCGCAGTCAGTCGGCGCTGCGTCAGGCTCTCATCCGAGAGCGGTGGAGACCATCACCGTGGAGCATGAACCGGAAGCTGGCTCTCGCCCCCTCTACTTAAGCAGTTCCACAACAAGCGGCGCAAACTCCACGTCTGCCGGCACGTCCCGCGCAGGGGGATCCAGGGCAACGGCGTTCCTGGAGAGTTCACTGATGGTCACCTGGCCCGTTCCGGCATCGACCGTGACCGTAGAGCGGAGTCTCCTGCTGCCCAGCGTGACCGTCCCACCGGCGTTGGGTACTCCGTAGCGGTCAAAGGAGAAACCATTCCTGCCACCGAAATCAGCAGCCGCGATGGCGGTCCGGTAATCCGCGTCGGCACCGAGGTAGACCTCTATGCTCGTCGTTCCGTCCGCAGCGGTCGAGAGCTGCTCGATCCGGTACGCGTCAGCGACCGGGGCAAAGAGAACCCTCACCGTGTCCTGCTGCTGGATCGCTTCGCTTTGCGCCAGGCGGATGTCGACGGCCAGCCTGGTGGCCGCACGACGCACGCGGTCGTTCTCAATGGCCGTGGCAAATCGCGGCTGAGCGACAGCCAGCACGACGGCCATAACCGCGACGACCGCAACGACTTCAGCAAGAGAGAACGCCGAAATGCGACACTGCTTGAATTTCATCACGCTCCAGTCAAATCGCGGCGACGGCTATCAGGGCAGTATCTCGCGAACGGAGCCGCGCACCAGGTGCAGGGAACCGTCCGTGAAGCCGGGGATTAGCTGGCCGGCCAGCTCCGGATCGCTGTCTATGACCGACGTCCCGACCACATGGAACTCTTCACCAATCAGGGAACCCTTGAACGACCACGATCCCGCCAGCCAGACATCGTCTGTGTCAGCCCACACCAACCCCTTGACGGTCTCTTCGAACACGTCTACGTCGTCCCCGTCCTCGTTGTAGTCCACCGACGTGTCGGCCTCGTCCAAGCCGGTTCCGGGCAGGTTAATTACCACGTCTCCGCCAGGCGCACTGAGCAACAGCGTCGGATAGCCCGATTCCCCAGGCTCGATCCAGCAGGGCCGATCGAAGAAGACCTGGTAACCGGCGTCGACGGTGACGATCAGAGTTCCCTTGAGGTGAAGCCAGCCGAAATGGACGTTCCTGCTGCCGGCGTCAACCCAATAGATACCTTTGGGATTAAGCTTGCCACGGCTGTTGTGCGTGGGAGTAAGGTTCAGACCGTCGAGGAACACCGGGGGTCCGGGACCGGCAAGGATCTTGGTGGCCTGGTTAGTGTAGAAGGACAAGCTCGGGCCGGGGAGTGGAATCTCCTCGGCCGCGTACTCCGTTGGCGCCAGCCCGGCCTGGATCGAACCACCGCTAACCACTTGAAAGGAGCCGTCATCCTCCACCCCGATGGCAGTCAAGGCCACGATGTCCGTGTTGGAGTGCACCGGCCCAGCGATGGTCAGGTCACCCTGCATGGTCAGATCCGCCGCGGCAAAGAGCGCGTAGCGCAGGGCGGGGTGCGGCTCCGGCGTGGCCAGGGCCGTAAGCGTCTGCGTAACGTCGTTGCCAGTAGCTGACACCGTTACGGTGACCTGGTCGCAGTCGTTATCACCCAGGTCGCCGTCGTCCTCGTCGGTGTAAGTAGTGGTGATGGAGCCCAGGCCGGTTACGTTGGTCTTCTCGGTTACACCTGACGTGTTGGCCTTCCGCCAGGAGGAGTCCGCATCGACGGACCAGAGGGCCCGCTCCAGAGCCGCCTGAGCGAGCAGGCTGGTCTGCTCCGGCCGGCCAATGTTGCGCTGGAGGCGCCGGCTGGTCATCTGGACAGTCGCCAGGGTGATCGCCGCCCCGGTTAGCAGCATGGACGTAAGTAGCGTGGCTGCGTACATGGCCACGGCTCGGCGGCGGTACGCTCGCTGGTTAATACGTTTCATCGCACCGCATCCTGATAGCTTCGAGTTGGGCACGAAGACGACCATTCCGGGTGACAGTCACTTCGATGCGCTTGGCCGCAGTCGACCCGTC
Organism: Phycisphaerae bacterium; assembly: GCA_028277545.1. Classification (GTDB taxonomy): domain Bacteria; phylum Planctomycetota; class Phycisphaerae; order UBA1845; family UBA1845; genus JANQGB01. The sequence continues at coordinate 4,965 of JANQGB010000477.1, forward strand.
GACGGCCTTCGCGGAGAGAGTGGCCTCATCCACGTTATAGACGGTGACGCAGCGGACGTAATCTGAGTAGTCGGCCAGGACTGTGCCATCCCGCGCTTGGGGCGGCGACTCGCACCAGCCATCGTAGTCATCCACGTCCTCGAAATCCGCCCGAACCGTTTCATCAACGGCCCGCCCGAACGAGCCGGGAGCGAACGCCGAATCCTCGAAGGCCTGAGCGGCAACTTCGGCCAGAAGCTCGGCGGCCAAGCCTTCGGCCAGAGCCATCTCGCTGTCTATCAGCGCACCCTTGGCATAGGTGCCGTAGACGTGCATTGCCGAGACGATCCCCAGTGAGAGGATCAGGGACGAGACCACGGCCTCGATGTAGGTGAAGCCACCACGACGTGTTGAATGGCATCTCATGATCGTCTGACGCTCCCGATCTCGGCGTCGCACCGGTTCCCAAACACCAACATCACAGCCCCGACACATCCGGCGAGTTAAGCAGCCGGACGCCCGACCTGAGCCGCGTAGGCGGCGACGTGCCTGAGCTCGAGTCAATCTGGACCGCACGCAGGACGCTCAGGTCCACGACCTCCGGTGCGCCAGCCGTGGTGACCTTGCCGTACACGTACAGGGGCAGGGTTTGGCCAGCCACCACCGGCCAACTGGTCCCCGCGTCTGTCGATCGCATGTAGATTGCTTCCGGCGGGCTGGCGTTCTTCTTCTGGACCAGCACTTTGCAGGCACTCGAATCCGCTACCCACTTCAGAACCAGGACGATTCCATCGCCCCGCTGACGGCCATCGACGCCATCGAAGACGAACTCCTGCCAGGTGTGCGAGCCGTCGAGTTTCCCCTCGTACATGGGCAGTTCGGCCAGCACGGTGTCCGACGGACGCCCGTCCGGCAGCGGAGTCCGTAGCTGTACTGCGATTTCCCCCTTGGTTCCACTGTCCTCCTTGGCCGGGAACCAGAGGCGCGTGATGCGCCAACTGAGAACGTCGTCCGGCAGGTCCGGTTCAAGATATTCGGCGATCCACTCCTTGCCCGTGATAGTAGTGTCGTCGGTGTCGGTGACGATGTCGTAGCGGTAGAGCAACGTCTCTTCGCTCTCCACTTCTACCGGCGCCCCGGTCTCCTGAACGGACAGCATCTCGTAGGACAGGTCGAACTGCTGCACTTGGCTGAGAACGACGGTCGCGCCGGCTGAGCCCGCTTCGCGGGTCAGATCGTCGCCCGGCTTACCCGACCAGGCATAGCGGATCACTTCATCCTTACCACCGCTGATCGGTGTCGTGAAGGTGACGGCATGCTGCCCCAGCTCGGACACCGCCGTGGCCAACCGCAGCTCCCCGCGCAGGCGTGCCAGGACCAAGGCCGCCGAGTTCTGGCGGTCTGTTGCCTCGATGACCTGAGCGCCGCCGCGACTCATTACGTGCACCGTTGCTGCCGTCCCGCCCAGCAGCACGCTGGAAACCACCACCGACGCGACGACCTCGACCAGCGTCAAGCCGAGGTAATGGCTTGGCATTCGCCGTGTCCGGTGTACACTCACGCCAACATCCCCATTCGGTCGAGGGCTATGACTTCGGTGACTCCCGACGCTCTAAATAGCCGCATTACAGCCCGGACGCATCCGGCGAGTTCAGCAGCCGGACACCCGACCTGAGCCGTGCGGGCGGTGACGTACCCGAGCTTGAGTCAATCTGAACGGCACGCAGCACGCTCAGATCTACGACCTCCGGCGCGCTGGCCGTGGTCACCTTGCCGTAGACGTGCATGGGCACGGTCTGGCCAGATACGTCCGGCCAACTGGCTCCTCCGTCCCTGGATCGCATATAGATCGAATCCGACGGGTAGGCGTCTTCTTCCTGAACGAGAACCCTGCAGGCCTCCGCGTCAGACACCCACTTCAGCACCACAACGATACCTTCACCCCGGGGCTGGCCATCCGCCCCGTCGAAGACAAACTCCTGCCAGGTGTACGAAGAGTCCAATCCGGTCTCGTACATCGGAAGTTCGGCGAGAACGGTGTTCGACGGCTGGCCATCTGCGAGAGCAGTGCGCAATTGCACGGCTACCTCACCGTTGGTGGAACCTGACTCTTTGGCCTGGAACCAAAGCCGAGTGATACGCCAACTCAGTACCTCATCCGCCAGCTTCGGCTCGACGTACAACGCGCTCTGGTCGTCGTGCTCGATTCTCCTGCCGAGGGTGTCATCGGTGACGTCGAAGCGATAGAGCAGGGTTTCGGCGCTCTCCACTTCTGCCGGTGGCCTGATCTCCTGGACAGACATCAACTCGTAGGAGAGGTCGAACTGCTGTACCTGGGGGAGAACGACGCTCGCGCCGGCCGACCCCGCTTTGCGGGTAAGATCGTCACCCGGTTTGCCCGACCAGGCATAACGGATCACTTCATCCTTACCACCGCTGGTGGGTGCGGTGAAGGTGACGGCATGCGGCCCCAGCTCGGATGCCGCGGTAGCCAGACGCAGTTCGCCGCGCAGGCGAGCGAGGACGAGCGCCGCCGAGTTCTGGCGGTCTGTTGTCTCGATGACCTGAGCGCCGCCGCGAGTCATCACGTGCACGGTAGCGGCCGTCCCGCCCAGCAGCAGGCCGGAGATCACCACGGAGGCAACGACCTCGATGAGCGTCAAGCCGAGGCGACGGCGTGGTGAGCGCCATGTCCCGGTCGCACTCATACTAGCCCCCCATCCCTTTGAGGGTCATCTTGCCCGACTCCACCGCCTTAGCGTCCAGCTTCTCCAAATCCGCCTTCTGGGCGTTTATGCCGAAGTCACCGCTAGAGAGAACGGCTACCCAGCCAGAGGCGCCGAACGCGGGGTCAGCCGCGGCAGGCGTGGCTTTGACCGTCACGGTGCGCAGGTCGTTAAAGGGGTTGGCCGGGAAAGGTGCCCGGAG